>JAZRQK010000016.1:0-74583 GCA_045649665.1 Faecousia sp.
CACTCTTTAAACATCAAAAGCCGGCCAAGACGACCATTGTAATCCTCAAAGGGCGCGATCTTTTCAAACTGCACGTGGAAGTCCAGGATCTCACGCATACCGATCTCGGCGCGCTTTTCGTACTCACGAATCAGTTTCTCCATCTTCTTATCGACTTCGTCTGCACGCGGCACAGGACGCTTTCCCATGGTCTCATCCTTGTCCCGATACACACCCGGTGTTACCAAGCCCTTCCGATGTTCTATGGAGCCCACAGTTAACTGATAGTGCAGCTGGGCGATCAGCCTTTCAGTCAAGGGCTCTCCCACGCGGTCAATGATAAAATCGACACAGAAGATATGATTTTGGACCTCGATGCAGTCCGACACCTTCATAGGTTCAAAGGCGACCTCCACTTTTCCCTTGCGGAAGATACTATCCACCTGATTCCAGGTCAATCGATTGCTGGCTAAACGGCAAGAAGAATACGTCAAGTCAGTTACCACAGAGTCGTACAGACCACGATAATTCTTCTTCGTTTTCTGATGGATCAGCTTCTTCGCCAAAGGTGGAATGTAAGGCTCGGCTACTCTGCCAGGCAGCTTCTCCGGCTTCTTAGCGCGTTTGGGTATCTCCCACCCCTTATCGCCGGGCTTTGCCCCGGGGATCCTGTTTTCACGGCAATACTTACGGGCAACGACCTCAGATACGCCCCACTTTTTTGCCGCTTCTTTAATTGTAATATACTCCAAAAAACATCATCCTTTCCGATCGTGATCCGCGTTTTTCTGCGAAACACTATTTAAAAATGCGAAACACTTTCACACGAATTTGACACGAAACACAATAGACATATTGGACATAATGTAAAATATGGAATTAATTTTTATTAAATTATACCATTTTATGGGTAAAAACACAATATTTTTCTAATACGCAACCCCTAAGAATCCGATGGCATTCAAGAGGTTGGCGGTTGGGTTTCGCGTTGCTGCGCAAAAGCGAAAAAGAAGGCGCAGGATGGTTTCAGCGTAAAAATAAAAAAGAAAGCAGCAGGATGGTTGCAGTGCAAAACAACACCCTCCGGAAATATATCATTCCGATATATCCCCGGAGGGTAGGTTTGTCTGCGTTTTCGAACATGAACTCAAAAGCCCAAAACCATCTCATTGGAACGACGAGCAGGCTTATCTTGCGTCAGACAGACAGTTCGGCGCTTCCCAAGTCCTTTAATGCTATTTTCGCCTCCTGCAGATACAATCGGTGCATCTGCAGCTGCACATCCGGGTGGGGACAGATGCCCCACTCCGCCATGTATTCCTGCGGTTTTGCAACCACCTTTTTCAGCCGGCTGATCTCTTGCTTCAGGCTGCAGATCTGGGCCTCGATCTCCTCAGCCGATTTGCCTTTTAATTGCTCCTCGTAATAGGATTGGGGACTTTCCATCATAACTGTTCACCTCTATTCTCATAGCTCATTTATCCTACCGCTATTTTGTCCGGTCTACCAGGGCGAACAGCACGGCGACGGGCAACATAAGAATCCACAAAAACCACATGGCACATGCCTCCTTTTTTTGTTGTGAAACCATCATAGCACAGGTTCTGTCCAATAAAACAACACCATTGCGATATCGGTTAATTTAGGTTATAATAAGAAAAAACAAGCGGAGGTTCTTTATGATTTCCTTTGAAAGCGATTACATAACCGGCGCACATCCCGAAGTGCTGCAAAACCTGATCGACACCAACTACGAAGTACAGTCCGGCTACGGCAGCGATGCCTACTGCGCCAGCGCCGCCGAAAAAATCAAGGCAGCTTGCGACTGTCCGGATGCGGACGTACAGTTTCTGGTAGGCGGCACCCAGACCAATGCCATCATCATCGCCACCATGCTGCACGAATACGAGGGTGTCATCTCCGCCGTGACCGGTCACATCCACGCCCACGAAGCCGGCGCTGTGGAATTTAACGGCCACAAGATTCTACCCCTGCCCCATGATCAGGGCAAGCTGAACGCCGCCGACGTCCGGGCATGTCTGGAGGCTTTCCACAAGGACGAATCCCGGGAGCACATGGTATTCCCGGGCATGGTATATATCTCCCACCCCACGGAATACGGCACTCTATACTCCAAGGCGGAGCTGACCGCACTGTCTGAACTGTGCAAGGAATACAATATCCCGCTGTTTATGGACGGCGCGCGGCTGGCATACGGTCTGATGAGCCGGCAGACAGACGTAACGCTGCAGGACATCGCCCAACTTTGCGATGTATTTTACATCGGCGGCACAAAGGCCGGCGCACTGTGCGGCGAAGCGGTGGTATTCACCAAGAACAACACCCCGGCCCACTTCCTCAACCGCATCAAGAAGCGGGGCGCACTGCTGGCCAAGGGTCGTCTTTTGGGCGCACAGTTCGATGCGCTGTTTACTGACGATCTGTTTTTCCGGATCGGCAAGCACACCATCGACATGGCAGAACAGCTGAAATCCATCATCAACAAAAAAGGTCTTACTTTCTATCTGGACTCCCCCACCAACCAGCAATTTGTGGTGCTGGACAAAGCAACCATCCAGCGGTTGCGCGAGCACGTGGCCTTTAATATCTGGGAATGGCTGGACAGCGACCGGGCAGTGGTTCGATTCGCAACCGCATGGTCCACCACCGCTCAGGATCTGGCGCAGCTGGAAAGTCTTTTATAAACACACAGCCGGCACGGTAATCCCGTGCCGACTTTCTTTGTATAACAAAACCTCCCCGAAGGATGTCCTTCGGGGAGGAAAATTATCTTAAGCTATCGCTTCAGAATATTTATTACTTCAGGGTGCAGTACATGAAGTACTTGTAGCCCAGGGGGTTGCAGAAGAAGCCTTCCACAGACTCATCGATCATGTAGATGTCGGTGTAGTAGTACAGAGGAGTGACACAGCCGGTGGACATCAGGATATCCTCAGCGATGTGCATCATCTGATAACGCTTCTCGTTATCGGTCTCGCTCTTGATCTTAGCGATCAGAACGTCGTAAGTCTCAGCCCAAGTGCCGTTCTCAACCTTGATGTCGTAGCCCAGAGCAGTCAGATCCAGGTTGTACATCTTCAGCTCAGCGTGAGCGCCCTTACCGAACTGGATGTCGTTGTTACCGGAAACGGTAGTCCACATATCCAGGAAGCAGATGGGGCCGTTGTAGTCAGCCAGCCACCCGTTACGAGCAACGCCGTACTCACCGTTCTTACGGGTGTTCAGGAAGGTATTCCACTCCTGGTTCTCCAGGTTCATGGTAATGCCCACAGCTGCCAGAGCGCCCTGCAGGTACTCACCGATAGCCTTGTGGCCGTCGTTGGTGTTGTACAGGTAGGTGATAGCGGGGAAGTCAGTGAACATCTTGGTGGTTTCGTCCCAAGTGTAGTACTTCTTCAGAACTTCCTTAGCAGCCTCGAAGTTAGCCTCGAAAGCCTCTGCAGCAGCGTTGTAGTAGCCATCGTACTCCTCGCTGGTGCCAGCGTTCTTGTAGAACTCATTGCCGTCGGTATCAGTCATACCCATAGCAACGAAGGAAGGAGCGGGAACCTGGCCAGCCTGGCCGATCTCGTCACAGATGTACTGACGGTCGTACAGCAGACCCAGAGCGGAACGGATCTCAGCCTGAGCCTTCTCAGCCTCAACACCGGTCAGGGTGCTGGTAGCGGGCAGGATGTTCAGGTTGACATTCCAGTTAACATAGTAGGTACCGATCTGACCAACCACAAAGTACTCCTCGGGGTACTCTGCGGACAGAGCAGCCATCTCGTTGGTGGGAACGTCGTCGATCATCAGCCAGTCGCCGTTCTCGAAGTTGGTGACCATGTTGTTAGCATCGTCGGACAGGTAGCACTTCAGCTCATCCAGAGTGACGGAAGCAGCGTCAGCATAGTTGGGGTTCTTGGTCAGGGTGATGACAGAGTCATGCTCCCAAGCAGTCATGGTGTAAGCGCCGTTGCAGACATAGGTCTCAGGAGAAGTTGCCCAAGCCTCGTTAGCAACCACGTCCTCACGAACGGGGAAGTAAACGGGGAATGCCAGCAGCTCGTTCCAGTAAGCAACAGCATTGTTCAGGGTGACAACCAGGGTCTTGTCGTCGGTAGCCTCGACAGCCAGCTTAGCGTCGGGGTTGACAAACTCCTCAACGGGATTGCCTTCCTCGTCAACTTCGCCGGTCTCACGAGTCTCCCACATCTCTGCATAGCCCTTAACTACATCGAACATGTAGTTGTAGTCAGCAGACAGAACGGGGGAAGCAGCGCGGTTCCATGCGAACACGAAGTCGCCAGCGGTGACATCCTTGCCGTCGGACCACTTTAGGCCGTCACGCAGGGTGTAGGTGTAGGTGACGGTGCCGTCTTCGTTAGCAACACCCTCAACCAGCTCCTTAACGGAGTCAGCCACGATCACCAGCTTGCCATCCTTGTCCTGAGCCCACTTAGCCAGGCCGGAGAACAGGTGGGAAACCATGGTTGCGCCGTCAACCGCAGAGTTCAGTGCGGGGTCCAGAGTGTCGGGCTCAGAAGCCAGGCACACAGACAGGGAGGTAGGTGCATTCTCGTCGCCCTTATCTGCAGGAGCACAAGCTGCCATAGACAGACACAGAGCCAGAGCCAGCACCAGCGCAAGAATCTTCTTCATAATAGGTACTTCCTTTCATTTTTTGCAAGCCATGTAGCTTGCTGATTATTTACAATACGCAGGGAGACCGTCCTGAGCAGTCCAACCGCATACATATTGACAAAAGAGGTTATTAGTTGAGCTCGTTCACACGGTGGCAAGCCACAAAGTGACCGGACTCCACTTCCTTGAATTCGGGCATTTCCATAGCGCACTGCTCCGTAGCATGGGGACAGCGGGTACGGAAGGGGCAACCGGAGGGAGCGTTCAACGGGCTGGGAATATCGCCCTCCAACATGATACGCTGATTTGCCCGGGCAATCTTGGGATCGGGCACCGGCACAGCGGACAAAAGACTCTTGGAGTAGGGATGCAAGGGGCGCTCGTAAATGGTCTTTGCATCTGCCAGCTCCACCATCTTACCCAGGTACATAACAGCGATCCGGTCAGAAATATGACGGACGACCAGCAGGTCATGGGCGATGAACAAATACGTAAGACCCAGCTTATCCTGCAGCTCGTCGAACATATTGATGACCTGCGCCTGAATGGAAACGTCCAGCGCAGACACCGGCTCGTCACAGACGATAAAGTCGGGATTCACAGCCAGGGCGCGGGCAATGCCGATACGCTGCCGCTGACCGCCGGAGAACTCGTGGGCATACCGGGCAGCATGCTCGGAGTTCAGGCCCACGTGATTCATCAGCTCCAGGATACGCTCCTGACGCTCCTGCTTGGAGCTGTACAGCTTATGTACATCCAAAGGCTCGCCGATAATATCCGCAACAGTCATACGGGGGTTCAGAGAGGAATAGGGATCCTGGAACACCATGGTCGCCTTTTTCCGGAACTCTACGATATCCTGCTTGGTGACGATCTGCTTACCGTTGTACCAGATCTCACCGCCGGTGGGCTTATACAGATGCAGCAAGGTACGACCAACGGTGGTCTTACCGCAGCCGGACTCACCTACCAGACCCAGGGTTTCACCCTTGTTGATGGAGAAAGAAACGCCATCCACAGCCTTCAGAGGCTTGGTCTTGAAAGCGCCCATGTTGATATTAAAGTATTGCTTCAGGTCCTTGACTTCCAGCAAGGGCTGATTCATGTTCTCACTCACTGGTCGTCACCTCCTTGGGCAGTGATGGTGCCGTCCTCGATGCCCAGTTTCACATTCATCCAGCAAGCGGCTGCATGATCGTCATTGATCTGCATACGCTGGCAACGCTCTGTCAGGCAGATCTTCATTGCTGCATCGCAGCGGGGAGCAAAGGGACAACCCTTGGGCATGTTCAAAAGGTCGATGGGTGTGCCGGTAATGGGCTGCAGCTTGCTGCCGGCAGTATCCGCAGTGGGGATAGAACGCATCAGACCCTTGGTATATTCGTGGCAGGGATTATAGAAGATCTCGTCTGCTGTACCCTGCTCACAGATAGAGCCGGCATACATAACGATCACTTCGTCGCACAACTGCGCAACCACACCCAGGTCATGGGTAATCATAATGATTGCCATGCCCAGTTCTTCCTGCAGGGACTTCATCAGTTCCAGGATCTGTGCCTGAATGGTCACGTCCAATGCGGTGGTAGGCTCGTCAGCAATCAGAATGTCCGGCTCACAAGCCAGCGCCATAGCGATCATAATACGCTGACGCATACCGCCGGAAAACTCAAAGGGATACTGATTCATCCGCTTTTCCGGCTCATTGATATTGACCAAACGCAGCATTTCCACAGCACGGTCGTAAGCCTGCTTCTTGTTGCGATCGGTGTGCAGAATGATGGCTTCCATCAGCTGGTGACCGATGGTATAGGTAGGATTCAAAGAGGTCATGGGGTCCTGGAAGATAATGGACACCTTGTTGCCGCGGACGGTCTTCATGACCTTTTCACCGGCGCCCACCAGTTCCTGACCGTCCAGCATGATAGAGCCGGATACGATCTTACCGGTGTTTGCCAGGATTTGCATAATAGAATAAGCGGTCACGGACTTACCGGAACCGGATTCACCCACGATACCAAGCACCTTACCGCGCTCCAGATTGAAGGAAACACCGTTAACGGCTTTCACTTCACCGGCGTCGGTAAAGAAGGAGGTATGCAGGTCTTTTACTTCAAGCAAAGGCATTTGTCATACGCTCCTTTCTTAACTGTTGAGCTTGGGGTCGAAAGCATCACGCAGGCCGTCGCCCAACAAGTTCAGCGACAGCACGATGATACTGATAACGATAGCGGGGATCACCAAACGGTAGGAGTAGGAACGGATACCATTCAGCGCATCGGATGCCAAGCTGCCCAGAGAGGGCATGGGAGCGTTAACGCCCAGACCCAGGAAACTGAGGTAGCTTTCGGTAAAGATAGCAGAGGGAATCTGCAGAGCGGTGGAGATAAACACCACGCTGATACTGTTGGGGATCAGGTGCTTGGCAATGATCCACTTACCCTTTGCGCCGGTGGCACGGGCAGCCAGAACATACTCCTGCTCCTTCAAAGACAGGATCTGACCACGGATCTGACGAGCCATGGACACCCAGTACAGCAGGGCAAACACCAGGAACAAGCTGATCATGTTCGCGCCCAGCTTTTCCAGCACGGTGCCTTCCAAAATCGCAGTCAGACCCGTACCCAGCATAGCAGACAGCAAAATGACCATCAGCATATCCGGAAGAGAGTAAATAACGTCCACGATTCGCATGATGACCATGTCCACCTTGCCGCCGCAGTAGCCGGCAAGAGAACCCATGATCATACCAATGATCAGAACGATCAGACTGGCAAAGAAGCCGACAGCCAGAGAGATACGCGTGCCGTAGACCACACGGATAAAGTAGTCACGACCGGCAGAGTCCGTACCGAATATATGGGGGAATATATCCTCGCCTGCTTCCATACGGGCAAGCTCGGTCTTGCCATATTCAAACGGCTTCAGGTTGGCATAGGATGCATCTACGGGCTTGCCGGGAGAAATACCCAGCTGAGCTTCGTAGGAATAGGGCCAGAACATAGGGATCACGATGGCAGACAAAGTGATCAGTACCACCAAAATCAAGCTGACGGTGGCAACCGGGTTCTTCAGCAGACGCTGAACACCGTCCTTAAAGAAGGTGGTGGACTTGCGCATCTGCACAATATATTCTTTTTCTTCCTCTGTGGCAGGATTAAAGGAATCCAGATCCACATGCATAGTAAACTTTTTCTTTTCCATTGTCGTCTTCTCCTTACTCCAGAGTGATTCTGGGGTCGACGACTTTGTACAGAATGTCGCTGACCATGTTCATAATAACGATCAGAGCAGCCAGCACGATGGTGGTGCCCATGATCATGGGATAGTCACGGTCGGTAATGGAGCTGACGAAAGTTCTGCCGATACCGGGAACGGCAAAGATCTGCTCAACCACCAAAGAGCCGGTGACGATATAAGCCAACATAGGTCCAAAGTAAGTGATGACGGGGATCAGAGCATTCTTCAGTGCATGACCGAAAATGATCTTACCGCCGGACACACCCTTAGCCTTGGCGGTACGGATGTAGTCCTGACCCAGCACATCCAGCATAGAGCTGCGGGTCAGACGGGTAATGTTTGCCATAGGGGACAAAGACAGGGTGATAACCGGCAAGATCAGACCGCCGGCTGCTGCACCGTTTGCAGGCAATATCTTTAATGTCACCGCAAACAATATGAGCAGCAATGTACCCATAATGAAAGAGGGCATAGAGATAAACGCAGTGGTAAACACCATAATGATCCGGTCAATGAGCTTGTTACGGCGCAGAGCAGCTACGGCGCCCAGCACCACACCTGCCACCAGCGCAATGGCTGCAGCAGTGATACCCAGCTTGGCAGAGGTTGCCATGCCGTCGCCGATCACATCGATAACATCACGGCCACGGTTTTTCAGAGAGGGACCGAAGTCAAAAGAAGTCACGATATCCTTCAGATATGTACCGTACTGCTCCATCAGCGGCTTATCCAGTCCATACTTAGCCTCCAAAGCTGCCTGGGCAGCAGGAGTAATGGCCTTTTCACTGGCGAAGGGACCGCCGGGCACTGCACGGGAAACAAAGAAGGTAATCGTAATAACGATCCACACTGTGAGGATCGCCAAAGCGATTCTTTTCAGAATGTACAATAGTGTTTTGGAGTTCATGCTTTCTTTCCTTTCGTTGATACCAACCTATATCATAAAAGACCAAATACATATTATTAGGTCATTATATACCCGGCCATTATATCATAGACTTTCGATATTTTCAACACTACAGTTATCCAAAAGTCAGAATTTTTGAACCATTTTATGCTTTTTGTGGAAAAACATTCGTCTTTAAGTAAAAAACACACCGGGCAGCGCTTGCCCGGTGTGTTGCTTTTTAATTACTTCCAGGAGAAGTTGATCAGACCCATAACATAGATCACAATGATCGCCACAGGTACTACATAGCAGAATATGGGTTTCATCCACTGCTGGACTTTCAGGCCCTTGCCGGTATTGGCTTCGGCAATGAAGTTGTCCCAACCCCAGCCGTAACGCTTATTGCAGCAGAATATAACAAATACCAAAGAGCCCAGCGGCAGCAGGTTGGTAGATACCAGGAAGTCCCACAGATCCAGCCATGCCGTTCCCTCTGCGAAGGGTTGGAAATTGAAAACGCTATAACCCAAAGCAGTAGTGGTAGAAGTGAGCATGATCACAATGCCGCAGATCAGGCTGCCCTTGGGTCTGCTCCAGCCGGTCATCTCACGGACGCAAGCCAGAATATTCTCGAACACCGCCAGCACGGTGGACATGGATGCAAACACCATGAACAGGAAGAATATGCTGCCCCACAGACGGCCGCCGTTCATGTTGTTGAACACGGTAGCCATGGTATCGAACAGCAGGCCGGGGCCTGCGCCCACTTCCAGATTGTAAGTAAAGCATGCGGGGAAAATGATCAGACCGGCAGTGACTGCCACGAAGGTATCCAGTACAATAACATTAACGGACTCGCCCAACAAGGAACGCTCCTTGCCGATATAGCTGCCGAAGATCGCCATGGAACCGATACCCAGACTCAATGTAAAGAACGCCTGGTTCATAGCGCCCACGATCACCTCAGGGGTGATCTTGCCGAAGTCGGGCAGCAGATAGAAGCTCAGGCCCTCGGCTGCGCCGGACAGTGTAGCACTGTTTACTGCCAAAACTACCATCAGGCCCAGCAGCGCCACCATCATGTACTTGGTTACACGCTCCAGACCGCCCTGCAGGTTAAAGCAGAGGATACCAAAGCCCATCACCACCACGATAGCGGTAAAAATCATATTCACACTGGGATTGGTGATCATGGTCACGAAGCCCAGATCCGCAGTCTGACCGGTGAGGAACTTATAGAAGTAATACAGGATCCAGCCGGAAACGCAGGTGTAGAAGGACATCAGGCATACATTGCCGAACAAAGCAAGGTAGCCGTGAGCATGCCACTTCTGGCCGGGTTTTTGCAGCTTCTGATACATACGGACAGGACTTGCCTGGGCAGCACGACCCAGAGAGAACTCCATGACCATTACCGGCAGACCCAAAAGCAGCAGACACAGTACATAAATCAGCACAAATCCGCCGCCGCCATACTGACCTGCCATCCAGGGGAATTTCCACACATTGCCGCAGCCGATCGCACAGCCGGCGCTGAGCAAAATGAATCCCAAACGGGAGGATAAACGCTCGCGGTTATTCATAAACAATCTCCTTTATGTTTTTAATGGGGGTATTATAACAACTTTTATGAAAAATGTCAAAGTCAATCTTGCTTAAAAGCGCCATCCGCCGGATAGCCGCCTTTCAGCTTCTGCATAGACCGGGAAACTGCATCTTTGGAATTCTTCCAATCCGCAGAAGCATTTCGGTAATCAAACTTGTCGATAAACCAATCCAGATCCCCCTGCACCCGGGCAAGATTGTCGGTCATCAGGTCAAAGACAGTTGTATAAAACCACTGGATTTGCCCGTTGGGAACTTTCTCCTGGGACACTTCCAAAATCTCCGCAAAATGGTGCATACAAAAGCCTTTGCCGCTTTCTACCTTTTTCCGGAATTCCTCATCCTTGATCAAGTGGAAAAAGGTATTGTAATACCGGCGCATGTTGTAGCGCACCTTTTCGCACAGATAGCAAGAGCCGTTCTTTTGCTTCAGGTATTCCACGATGGGCAGATCTCCTTCCGGTTTTTTGGAGAACAGTCCCCGCTTATCCGGCATTTTGAAACTGTCGATCTGATTCTGCAGCTGCTTGCGCATGCCGATATAATAAGTCTGCATCACCAACGCATTGCCCAGAGAATTGCCGTAATCATACAGTTTTTTATAGTGGGTACGGCAAAAGCCCTGCCGGTCGGTAACGCCCCGGACATCCGGCTCCATGTAACTTGCGCCCGGGCCAATAGCGTAGCGGATCGCCCGCTGCTCCGCCTGCCGTTCCAGATAGCAAAAGGGGCATTCGTCACCGCTTTCAAACGCTTCGTTTACCGGTATGGTATCGATCTGTTCCTTCACGCATTTCACTCCTATGTATATATTTTCCTTATTATAATACCTTTCTCCCCTTTCGTCAAATCCGTTAAAAAAGGGCGCTGCGATCGCAGCGCCCTGCCGGGAGCATCTCCCAGCCACAAAGAGGAAAGAAAATGAAGAAAATGTTATGACAAGAAATCTGCAGGGTCTACCAGCACACCATTACAGCTGACACTGAAATGGACATGCTCGCCAACGGCGGACTCCAGCAGCGCTGAATCCCCCACCGTGCCGATGACCTGCCCGGCAGTCACCCGGTCACCCGCTTTCACGGAAACCTCCTGCCCAAGGCTGGCATATTCTGTGGTGTAGCCGCCGTCATGGCGGATCACCACCGTCATGCCCATACTCTCGTCCTCATAGACCGTATAGACTTCACCGTCGGCAGCCGCGCAGACCTCTGCGCCGGTTTCTGCGGCAATATCCACACCGTTATGGGTACGCCAATCCCGGGTGGTCTGATTGTAGCTCAGCGCATCCATAGAATAGGATGCCACTGTTTCACCCGCCACCGGGGAAACGGTTTTTGCAGGCTTTGTAACCGTGGGGTTTGTGACAGTATCCTCCCCGGGTTGGGTAGCAACCGCCTGTACATCATCATTTTGCACGATGCCGGCATCTGTGGACGCAGGCGGATTTTGCAGTTGCTGCTCACCCTCGTCTGCGTTACGGTAGTACAAATAGCCGGAAACACCAATGGCAACAGCACATAGCACCAGGGCTATGTAGTAGCCCTTACCGCTGATACTGCCGCTGAATTTTCGTTTGCTCATATTCAAGCACCTCCATTGCCCAGTATTTCCATTTTTTCGGCGGTTAAACCAGATTTTTCAAAATTTTTTCGCCTTGCATTCTCTGCGCCAACGGCAATGAAATTTGATTCCTTTTCCGGTACGAAAATTTCATTGACAAAGGGGGTATTTTAGAGTATATCTATATTTGTGAAAATCTTTGCATTTTTGCGAAAAAACGACAGAAACGGGGGAGGATAATGTCCAAAGAACTCATCAGACTCCAAGACCTTGTTATGGAGTTCGACGGGGAGCGGATACTTGATGGTATCAACCTCTATTTTAACGACCACGAATTCCTCACATTGCTGGGACCTTCCGGCTGCGGCAAAACCACTACTCTGCGGATCATCGGCGGTTTTTTGAACCCCACATCCGGCGCAGTACTCTTTGACGGCAAAAAGATCAATGATGTACCGCCCTACGATCGGCAGATCAATACCGTTTTCCAGCGATATGCCCTGTTCCCGCACTTGGATGTATTTGACAATATTGCCTTTGGCCTCAAGGTCGCTAAGCTGCCGAAAGCTGAGATCCACGAACGGGTGCAGGAAATGCTCACCATTGTGGGTCTGAAAGGTTATGAGCACCGTCGGATCGATTCCCTTTCCGGCGGTCAGCAGCAGCGTGTTGCCATCGCCCGTGCGCTGGTCAACCGCCCCAAGGTGCTGCTTCTGGACGAGCCGCTGGCAGCGCTGGATCTGCGTCTGCGTAAGGATATGCAGAATGAGCTCAAGCGCATCCAGCAGGCTATGGGTATCACCTTTATCTATGTCACTCACGATCAGGAGGAAGCCCTTTCCATGTCTGATACCGTGGTGGTTATGGATAAAGGCCGCATCCAGCAGATCGGCAAACCTGAGGATATTTATAATGAGCCGAAATACGCTTTTGTTGCGGACTTTATCGGCGAAAGTAATATTTTGGACGGCATTATGCTGGCTGACTATAAGGTCAAGTTCTTCGGCAGAACATTCAAGTGTCTGGACGCAGGCTTCGCCCCCAATGAACCGGTGGATGTGGTCATTCGCCCGGAGGACATCGATTTTGTCCCCCCGGAGGAGGGTCATCTGACCGGTACTGTCACCAGCGTTACCTTTAAGGGTCTGAACTACGATATTATCGTGGACTTTAAGGGTTTCAAGTGGCTGATCCAGACCACCGACCATCAGCCGGAAGGCGCAACTGTCGGTATCCGTCTGAACCCCGAGGATATCCATATCATGCACAAGAGTGAATATTCCGGTATGTTTGGCGACTACAGCTCCTACTCTGCCGAGTACGACGAGCTGACGGAGGATGCCGACGATGAAGAAGAATAATTCTCTTTTGCTCAGCGCGCCGTACATTCTTTGGATGTTGGTGTTCACCCTGATCCCCTTGGGTGTAGTTGGCTACTATGCCCTCACCGACCCGGAGACCGGTGTGTTCACCTGGCGCAACATCCAGGAACTGGGACTGTTCCTGCCTACGCTGGGCATTTCCGTATGGTACTCGCTGATCTCCGCTCTGATCTGTCTGGTGCTGGGTTATCCCGTGGCGTACTTCATCGCACACCGGAAAGAAACCACCCAAAAGATCCTGTACATGCTGGTAATGCTGCCTATGTGCATGAGCTTTTTGCTGCGGACGCTGGCATGGGTGGGTCTACTGGAGACCAACGGTATTATCAATCAGTTTTTAGGTCTTTTGCAGATCAAGCCGCTGACACTGATCGGCACTCCCGGCGCTGTGATTTTGGGTATGGTGTATAACTACCTGCCCTATATGATCCTGCCGCTGTATGCCATTATCGTAAAGATCGACCGCCGCTTGGTAGAGGCTGCGGAGGACTTAGGCTGCACCCCGGTGCAGGTGTTCTCAAAGGTGGTTCTGCCTCTGTCCATGCCCGGCATTTTGTCCGGTATCACCATGGTGTTCGTTCCGGCAGTGTCTACTTTCTATATTTCCCAAAAGCTGGGCGGCACAGAAACTATGCTTATCGGTGACGTGATCGAGCGTCAGTTCAAATCCGCCGGCAACCCCAATCTGGGCGCAGCGCTGAGCCTTGTGCTGATGCTTCTGGTGTTTGTCTGTACCGGCATTATGAACCGCTTCGGCTCTGACGAGGAAGGTGGTGTGCTGGTATGAAAAAGACCAACCGCATCTTTACGGTGCTGATTTTCATTTTCCTGTATATCCCCATGGCGGTGCTGATCTTAGGCTCTTTCAATACCGGCAAGAATCTGGCGGTATTTGAGGGTTTTACACTGAATCAGTACGCAGAGCTATTCCGGGATAAAGACCTTTTGGCGCTGTTGGGCAATTCCCTGCTCATCGCCTTTTTGTCCACCGGTATCGCCACCGCTTTCGGCACATTTGCGGCTGTAGGTATCTATAACCTGAAACCCAAAATGCGTAAAGCGGTCATGACACTGACCAATATCCCCATGACCAATCCGGATATTGTCACCGGTATCTCCCTTTCCCTGCTGTTTGTGTTTATCGGCACGGGCATGCTGGGACAAAAGCAAAGCCTGAACTTCGGCACGCTGCTCATCGCCCACATCACCTTCAATCTGCCCTATGTGATTTTGAATGTGATGCCCAAGCTGCAGCAGATGAATCCTGCATTGCAGGATGCTGCCATGGACTTGGGCTGCAACCGTTTTCAAGCCTTTTTCAAGGTCACTGTCCATGAGATCATGCCCGGTATCGTATCCGGCGCCATCATGGCATTTACCATGAGTCTGGACGATTTCGTTATCAGCTACTTCGTCACCGGCTCTGACTTCGTGACCTTGCCGGTAAAGATCTATTCCTTTACCAAAAAGCCCATTCATCCCAAGATCTATGCTATGTTCACACTGCTGTTTTTGCTGATCTTTGTGCTGATGGTGGGTATGAATCTGCTGCAGATGCGCTCTGACAAGCCCAAAGTCAAGAAAACCAGCAGCAAAGCAATGCAGACCTTTAAGCGTGTAGGCGCCATCGCCTGCGTGGTGATCTTGCTGGCAGGCAGTGTGTTCCTCATCGCCAACACCCGGCAGGAAGCAATCACCCTGAACGTGATGAACTGGGGTCAGAACATTGCCGACGGCAGTGACGGCACGCTGGACATCATCGCCGCCTTCGAGGAAGCCTATCCCCATATCGATGTAAATTACTCCGAATATGCCTCCAACGAGGAACTGTACTCCAAACTGTCCACCGGCGGTCTGGTGGTGGATGTGATCATCCCCTCGGACTATATGATCGCCCGTATGATCAGCGAGGATATGCTGCTGGAGCTGAACTTCGATAACATTCCCAACTACAAAAATGTGCTGGAAAGCTACAAAAACCAGGCATACGACCCGGATAATAAATATTCCGTGCCCTACACCTGGGGAACTGTTGGTATTATCTATAACAGTCAGTATGTAGACGAAGCAGATGTCACCGGCTGGGAACTGTTGTGGAACGAAAAGTATGCCGGTCAGATTCTGATGTTTGATAACTCCCGGGATGCCTTCGGTATCGCCCAGTATATGCTGGGAATCGATGTGAATACCACAGACAAGGCAGAGCTTCAGCAGTGCGCAGATGCGCTGGCACAGCAAAGACCCTTGGTGCAGCAGTACGTGATGGATCAGGTCTATGCCAAAATGGAGGAGGGCAACGCATGGATCGCCCCCTACTATGCCGGCGATGCCATGATGATGATGGATAACAACGAGGATCTGCGGTTCTATCTGCCGGAAACACAGACATTCAATCTGTTTATTGATGCTATGTGTATCCCCAACTGCGCAGAAAACAAGGAAGCGGCAGAGCTGTTCATCGACTTTATGTGTCAGCCGGAGATCTCCGGTGCAAATATGGACTATATCTGCTACGGCTCTCCCATCGACGGCGCAACCGAATATATGGAGGAATACCTGGCAGAAAGCGAAGTCATCTACCCCCCGGCAGAAGTGCTGGAGCGTGGCAGAAGTTATGGCTTCCTGCCCGAGGATATTACCCGGTATGTAGAAAATCTATTCCTGCAGGTACGCCTGAACTAAATAAATCCCCCGGCAGTCCTAAGACTGCCGGGGTGTTTTTTTATTGCAGATGGGATTCGTTGATGAGGATATGCACATCGTCCAGCTGTTTCTGGGAAACGGTAGTGGGTGCGTCCATCATCAGATCCTGCGCCGTCTTGTTCATGGGGAAGGTGATGATCTCACGGATAGATTCCTCGCCGCACAGCAACATCACGATCCGGTCGATACCGGGTGCTGCGCCTGCGTGGGGGGGTGCGCCGTAGGTAAAGGCGTTGTACATCGCCGGGAACTTGGCTTTCACATCCTCCTCGCCTAAGCCCACCATACGGAATGCCTCCACCATGATCTCAGGATCATGGTTACGGACAGCACCGGAAGCGGACTCATAACCGTTGACAACCAGATCGTACTGGTTGGCATTGATAGCCAGCAACTTTTCGTTGTCGCCCTCGGCATCCAGCAGTGCCTGCTTGCCACCCTGGGGCATGGAGAAAGGATTGTGACAGAACTCCAGTTCGCCGGACTCCTCGCCCATCTCGTACATGGGGAAGTCCACGATCCAGCACATTGCATACTGCTCCTCGTCGAAGTGACCGGGAATACGGCGACCCAGCATAGTACGCACCACACCGGGGGTCTTTTGCGCCGCAGACTTTTTCTGAGATGCTGCCATGCAGACGAAGCTGCCGGGCTTCAGCGCCAGCTTTTCGGTCAGCGCCTGGGTATAGTCCGTCAGGAACTTGGAAACGCCGCCGGTGAGCTGACCGTTTTCGTCAACCTTCACCCAGCAGACCTTATTGCCGGTCTGTACTTCCACATCCACCAGCAGCTTATCGATCCACTTACGGCCCTCATTGAAATCATGCACTGCCACAGCCTTGACGGTTGCATTCTGGAACGGGCCAAACTCGCAGCCGGCAACCTCTGCGGTGATATCCTGCACTTCCAGGTCAATACGCAGGTCCGGCTTGTCAGAGCCGTAACGCTCCATAGCCTCATTAAAGGGAATGTGGCGCCAAGGCCAGGGAGAAACCCGGTCATACTTACCGAAGTTCTGGAACACAGGGCCCAGCACTTCCTCCAAAGTAGACAGCACATCCTCCTGGGAAGCAAATGCCATCTCCATATCCAGCTGATAGAACTCGCCGGGGGTACGGTCGGCACGGGCATCCTCATCACGGAAGCAGGGTGCGATCTGGAAATAACGGTCAAAGCCGGCGGTCATCAGCAGCTGCTTGAACTGCTGAGGAGCTTGCGGCAGCGCATAGAACTTGCCGGGGTGATTCCGGGCAGGCACCAGATAGTCACGAGCGCCCTCGGGAGAGGATGCGGTGAGAATAGGTGTGGTGATCTCCAAAAATCCCTTCTCGGTCATACGGCGGCGAATGTCTGCCACCACCTGACAGCGCAGAATGATGTTCTTTTTCATCTCGGGATTGCGCAGATCCAGATAGCGGTACTTCAGACGGGTATTCTCGTCTGCATCCCGGCTCTTGTTGATCTCGAAGGGCAGCTGGTTGTGACGGCACTTGCCCAAAATATTGATCTCAGTAGGTACGACCTCGATCTCACCGGTGGGCAGCTTGGGATTCTTGCTCTCACGCTCCCGGACATCGCCGGTGACCTGAATGGTGGTCTCCTTGTTGATGCCCTTGATGATTTGCATCATCTCAGCAGTTTCTACCACCACCTGGGTAGTGCCGTAATAATCACGCAGCACCAAAAACGCAAAGTTCGCGCCCACTTCACGGACATTTTCCAGCCAGCCGGCCAATGTCACTTGCTTGCCTGCATCGCAAAGCCGCAGCTCGCCACAGGTATGAGTTCTGGATTGGAACATAATCAAATTCCCCTTGTTATTGTTTTATCGATTTATTCTCTCATAAACACGCAAAAAAGTCAATCACCACAAAGCGCTTTTCCGTTTTTCTGCGCTGATTGCAAAGATTCCTGCGTATTTTCCATATATTCATTCCCTGTATGCATTTTGCTTTGCTATTTCTAGAAAAAAGTTGAAAAATAGGCAAATTTGCGATTGATTTTACGAGCCGTTTGACATACAATAGACTGGCTAACACTTTTTTGGGGGTAATAGGTATGCTGAATATCGTTTTGGTAGAGCCGGAGATCCCTCAGAATTGCGGAAACATTGCCCGCACCTGCGCCGCCACCGGCGCAAGACTGCATCTGATCCGCCCTTTGGGTTTTGATATTTCAGATAAAGCCGTAAAAAGGGCAGGTCTGGATTACTGGCATTTGGTCGATGTACAGGATTATGAGAACCTGGACGATTTCTTTGCCCGCAACGATGTAAAACAGATGTGGTGTCTGTCTACCAAAGCACCCCGGTGTTATACCGAGGTCACCTTTGACGACGAGTGCTATCTGTTTTTCGGCAAGGAGACCAAAGGCCTGCCGGAGGATTTTTTGGAAACCCACCGGGAAAGCTGCATCCGTCTGCCCATGCGCAGTCAGGCAAGAAGTCTGAATTTAAGCAACAGCGTGGCGATCACCGTATATGAAGCGCTGCGGCAGCAGGATTTTTCCGGCTTGCTGGATCACGGCGCTATGAAAGAACGCAAGTTATAATTGGAGGGTACTATGAACTACAACAAGAAGTCTATTGAAGATATCGATGTTGCCGGCAAGCGTGTGCTGTGCCGCTGCGACTTTAACGTTCCCACCAAAGAGGGCAAGATCACTTCCGACAAGCGGATCGTGGCTGCTATGCCCACCATTGAGTATTTGGTAAACAAGGGCGCAAAGGTCATTCTCTGCTCCCACATGGGTAAGCCCAAGGGCGAGTGGAAACCGGAGCTGAGCCTGAAGGTGGTTGCCGAGCGAATTTCCCAGCTGCTGGGCAAGGAAGTCATTATGGCTGCCGACGTTGCCGGCGAGGATGCAAAGGCAAAGGCTGCCGCTCTGCAAAACGGCGATGTAATGCTGCTGGAAAACACCCGCTACATCAAGGGCGAGGAAAAAAACGACCCCGAGCTGAGCAAGGCGCTGGCTGACATGGCGGACATTTTCGTCAACGATGCTTTTGGAACCGCCCACCGTGCCCACTCCTCCACCGCCGGTGTGGCAGACTATCTGCCTGCTGTTTCCGGATATCTGGTGCAGAAGGAAGTTTCTATCATGGGCAAGGCTCTTGCCAATCCCGAGCGTCCCTTTGTGGCGATTCTGGGCGGCGCTAAGGTATCTGACAAGCTCAATGTTATCAACAATCTGCTGGAAAAGGTCGACACCCTCATTATCGGTGGCGGCATGGCATATACTTTCCTGGCAGCCCAGGGTTACACCGTGGGCAAGTCCCTTGTGGACAACGAAAAGCTGGACTACTGCAAGGAGATGATGGCAAAGGCGCAGGCAAAGGGTGTGAAGCTGCTGCTGCCTGTGGACACCGCCGTTTCCCCTGCTTTCCCCAACCCCATCGATGCCGAGATCGCCGTCAGCTATGTAGACTGCACTGCGATCCCTGCTGACGAGATGGGTCTGGACATCGGTCCCAAGGCATGCGCAGAATTTGCCGCAGCTGCCAAGGCCGCCAAGACTGTGGTCTGGAATGGTCCTATGGGCGTATTCGAGAACCCCACCCTGGCAAAGGGCACCATTGCCGTTGCTCAGGCGCTGGCAGATTCCGATGCTGTCACCATCGTAGGCGGCGGCGACAGCGCAGCTGCTTGCGAGCAGCTTGGTTTCGCTGACAAGATCACCCACATTTCCACCGGCGGCGGCGCTTCCCTGGAATTCCTGGAAGGTCTGGAGCTGCCCGGCATTGCCTGCCTGCAGGATAAGTAAGTACTGCATCCCTGAGAAAGATGCTGTATATAAGGAGAGAAGAAAAATGAACAGAAAGTATCGCAAAACCGTCATCGCTGGCAACTGGAAGATGAACAAGACTCCCAGCCAGACGAAGGAATTCATGCAGCAGCTGAAGACCATTCTGCCCAAGGGCCGTTGGTGTGATATTGCTCTGTGCGTTCCCGCCGTATGCATCCCCGCAGCCGTACGCGCTATGCGTGAGACCCGGGTAGGCATCGGTGCAGAAAACTGTAGTCAGTACCCCTCCGGCGCATATACCGGCGAGATCGCCGCAGATATGCTGGTGGATGCCGGCTGCAAGTATGTGATCATCGGTCACTCTGAGCGCCGCGCTATGGGCGAGACTGATGCCCAGATCAACGCAAAGGTGCTGGCAGCTCTGGAAGCCGGTCTGGTTCCCATTTTGTGCTGCGGCGAAAGCCTGGAGCAGCGGGAAGCAGGCATCACTTCCGAGTGGGTGGCCATGCAGATCAAGCTGGGTCTGCAGGGCGTGTCTGAGGACAAGATCCGCAAGGTGGTCATCGCCTACGAGCCCATTTGGGCAATCGGCACCGGCATGACTGCTACCCCCGAGCAGGCAGAAGAAGTTTGTGAACATATCCGCGCCGTGGTGCGTAAGTTGTATTCTTCCAAGAATGCACGCGCTATTTCCATTCTCTACGGCGGCAGCATGAACGAAAAGAACGCCTACGAGCTGCTGGCACAGCCGGACATCGACGGCGGTCTCATCGGCGGCGCTTCTCTCGTCCCCGAGAAATTCGTGCAGATCATCGAGGCTGCAAATCAGCCCACACTGTAATACATCCTTTGAGGCAGTCAGTTTTGACTGCCTCATTTTTTCAAACAGTTGCTTTTTTCCGCCGGATAAAGTAAAATAAAGAAAATCATGAAAGGAGGACAGACCATGGAAACAAAGATCTTAAACGCTGCTGATCAGACAGTTGTGGCGACGGCTGCGAAACATCTCACTGCCGGCCAGCTGGTGGCATTGCCCACCGAGACCGTATACGGCTTGGGCGCTAACGGATTAGATCCGGAAGCAGTGGCGAAAATCTTTGCCGCCAAGGGTCGTCCGCAAGACAACCCGCTGATCCTCCACATCGCCCAGCCGGCGCAAATGGAATTGTTCTGCAAGGACATTCCTCAAAGCGCCTACCGGCTGGCAGAAGCCTTTTGGCCCGGCCCGCTGACCATGGTGCTGCCTGCCCGGGACATTGTACCCAAATGCACCACCGCCGGTCTGCCCACCGTGGCTGTCCGCTGCCCGGACTGTGATATTACACGGCAGATCATTTCTGCCGCCAACGTCCCCGTGGCTGCCCCCTCTGCCAATATTTCCGGTAAACCCTCCACCACCACCGCCCAGCACGTCTATGACGATCACAAGGGCAATATCCCCCTGATCGTAGACGGCGGTGCTTGCCGGGTGGGTGTGGAATCCACCATTGTAGACCTGACAGAGGATCGTCCCCGTCTGCTCCGTCCCGGCGGTATCACACCGGAACAACTGACAGAAGTGCTGGGCGATCTGGTGGTAGACAAAGCCGTTACCGCCCAGATAGATAAAGACGCCGTGGTAAAAGCGCCGGGTATGAAGTACCGGCACTATGCGCCTCAGGCGCAGGTCATTATTGTAGCAGGCAGCCGGGAAAAAGCTGCCGCCTATATCCACAACCGCTATGTACCCGGCGACCGGGTGCTATGTTTCCAAGAGGAACTGGCGCTATATGCAGATTGCGACCCACTGGCTTACGGCAGTGAAACAGATGCCGCCACATTGTCTGCCGGTCTGTTTGCCGCTTTGCGGGAGCTGGACGATCCCAATATCAAAACCGTATATGCCCGTTGCCCGGTAGGCGGCGGTATTGCATACGCGGTGCAGAACCGGCTGAAAAAAGCGGCGGCTTTTCAGATCGTAGATGCGGAGGAACTGGTATGATCATAGGAATTACCGGCGGCACCGGCTGCGGAAAAACCACGCTCTTGAATGCCATTGCAGCGCAAGGTGGCGTAGTCTGTGATTGCGATGCCATCTATCACCGGCTGCTGGCCACCGACAAAGATCTTTTAGCTGCCATCGAAAGCCGATTCCCCGGCACAGTGGAAAACGGCGCTTTGCAGCGCAAAAAGCTGGGCGCACTGGTCTTTCAGGACAAAGCGGCGCTGCAGGATCTGAACCGGATCACCCACAGCGCCGTGAAGCAGGAAGTGATTCGCATGCTGACCCCTGCCCCCCGGCTGGCGGCCATCGATGCCATCGGCTTATTTGAATCCGGCTTAGATCAGCTGTGCGACGTCACCATCGCCGTCACCGCCCCGGAGGAAGACAGGATTGCCCGTCTGATGGCACGGGATCAGATCGACCGGGAATATGCCCTGTCCCGAATCCGGGCGCAGCGTCCCCAGGAGGAATTTTCCGCTTTGTGCCAACACACCTTGCACAATGACAGCACAGCGGAGGCTTTCCGGGAAAAATGTCTCGATTTTTTGAAAAAATTGGCTATACTATAAACAAACTGAAAAGGAGAATATATCATGACCAACGAAGAACTGCGCCAGACCCTGCTGGCCGCTCCCAAGAACGGCTATGCCACGCTCACCGATGCCCAGCGTGAGGAAATGAACGCTTACTGCAAGCGCTACGCCGCCTTTATGGATGCCTGCAAGACCGAGCGAGAAGCTACTGCATGGACTATCGAAAAGGTTTCCCAGTACGGCTTCCAGCCTCTCGTTCCCGGCATGACCCTGAAGCCCGGCGACAAGGTATATAAGAACAACCGTGACAAGAGTATTCTGCTGGCTGTCATCGGCAGCGAATCTCTCAACGAAGGCGCAAATATCTGCGCCGCCCACGTGGATTCTCCCCGGCTTGACCTGAAGCCCAATCCGCTGTATGAGGAATCCGAGATCGCCTACTTCAAGACCCACTATTACGGCGGTGTCAAGAAGTACCAGTGGCCCACTGTGCCTCTGGCGCTCCACGGTGTGGTCTGCCGCAAGGACGGCACCTGCGTCACCGTCACCATCGGCGAAGACGAGAACGATCCCGTGCTGGTGGTTTCTGACCTGCTGATCCATCTATCTGCCGACCAGATGAAAAAGACACTGGCTGAGGGCATCGTAGCCGAGCAGCTGAATGTGATTCTGGGCACTGAGCCTCTGCAGGGCGAGGGCGCAGATCTGGTGAAGCTGCACATTATGAAGCTGCTGAATGAAAAGTACGGCTTTGTGGAGGCAGATTTCGCCAGCGCTGAACTGACCATCGTACCTGCCGGCAAGTGCCGTGAGGTGGGTCTGGACAGAAGCTTGCTGGGCGCATACGGTCACGATGTCCGGGTCTGCGCATACGCACAGATCGAGCCGCTGCTGGAGCTGGGTACTCCCAAGCACACCGCAGTATGCATTTTGGCAGACAAAGAGGAGATCGGCTCTGTGGGTGTTTCCGGTATGCTCAGCTACGCTTTTGAGACCTTTATGCAGGATCTGTGCGATGCCACCGGCGCAAACCTGAATCGCTGCTTTGAAAAGTCCTTCTGCCTGTCCGCAGACGTGACCAACGCATTCGACCCCAACTTTGCCGAGACCTGCGACCGTCGCAACAACAGCCAGCTCAACTACGGCGTTGCCATTGTTAAGTACACCGGTGCCCGGGGCAAGAGCGGCGCCAGCGACGCATCCGCCGAAGCTATGAACCACGTCCGCCGTGTGCTGGACGATGCCGGTGTCCGGTGGCAGACCGCCACAATGGGCAAGGTGGACCAGGGCGGCGGCGGCACAGTAGCTGCCTACATGGCAAACCGCAACATCGTAACCGTAGATGCCGGTGTGCCGGTTCTGTGTATGCACGCTCCCTTGGAGATCGTATCCAAGCTGGACTGCTATATGACCATGCTAGCCTGCAAGGCGATCTATTTGGCATAATGATAACGGCTGCGGAAATTCCGCAGCCGTACTTTTTTCCAAAAGAAAATTGGTTTACTTTTGGGGAAAAGAATGTTAAAATAAGAAAGATAGATTTTTAAGGAGGTGACACTGTGATCCGTCGTATCTTGTTGCGTCAATGGGAGGCATTTCGCAAAGGCGATCTGATTCTGTTGCTGCTTTGTTTAGTGGCTACCGCATTTGGCTGTTTGGTGATCGCCAGTGCCACCAATACCAGTGGCTCCATGCGTTACATCATTATGCAGATCGTTGCATCGTTTGCCGGTATTTTTGCCTACGTGCTTATGTCCTCCATTGATGCGGAGGTGTTTTCCGAGCGCAGACGGGGTCTGGTGATCTTTAATACCATTCTGCTTTTTATGCTGATCCCCTTTGGCGTTACCGTTTCCGGTAACCGAAGCTGGCTTTCTTTCCCCTTCCTGCCCTTTAACATTCAGGCGGCGGAAATTTGTAAGATCACCTATATCCTTATCATGGCATCGGTAATGGCGTCCCACCAAAACAACCTGTCCTCTGTCCTTTCTGTAGGTCATATGCTCCTGCATTTGGGTCTGCTGTTCGGCATCAACTGGGTCATCTCCGGCGACTTGGGTGTGTCCCTGATTTTCGCCGCTATCTTTGTGGGTATGGCATTTGGCGGCGGTGTAAAGCTGTATTGGTTTGGTATGGCCATCGGCGGCATCGGTGTTGCGTTCCCTATTTTTTGGAACATGATCGACGATTACCAGAGAAACCGTATCGCCGTTTTGTTCGACCCCAGCCTTGACCCCAACGGCACCGGCGTTCTGTATCAGACCGTCCGTGCCTTGCGATCCCTTACCGGCGGCGGTATGACCGGACAGGGTCTGTTCGAGGGCAACCGCACCCAGACCCCCAGCGCACTGTTCGCCCAGCATACCGACTTTATCTATGCCGCCATCGGCGAAGAAATGGGTTTTGTTGGCTGTGTCTTTGTGCTGATCATGCTGTTTGCGATTATCGTACGATGCATTTGGGTAGGCACACGCAGTCCGGATCTTCTGCGTCGGCTGGTCTGCTTTGGCGCAGCGTCGGCATTGATTTTCCAGGTGATCATCAATGTAGGTATGTGTATCGGTGTGATGCCGGTTATCGGCCTGACCTTGCCCTTTATTAGCTACGGCGGCTCGTCGCTGATCACCCTTTACGCTATGCTGGGTCTTGTATCCGGTGTCTATGCCCGACCCACACCCACCAGCCATGAGCGGTATATCCGCCCACCAGTTCAATATAAAGGATAAGAAATATGAAAGCTTTTATGGACAAAGATTTCCTTTTGGAAACCGAAACCGCAAAGCATTTGTTTCATGACTATGCGGAAAATATGCCCCTGGCAGACTACCACTGCCACCTGAATCCCCAAGAGATCTACGAGGATCGCCGGTTTAACAATCTGGCAGAGGTTTGGCTGGGCGGTCTGCGTGACGGTGTGCTGGCAGGCGACCATTACAAGTGGCGCATGATGCGCTCCCACGGCATTTCCGAGGACTATATTACCGGCAACCAGCCGGACTACGAACGTTTCCTGAAGCTGGCAGAGGCGCTGGAAATGGCCATCGGCAACCCCATGTACCACTGGTGTCACTTGGAGCTGCAGCAGTTCTTTGGCATTACCGAGCCGCTGACCGTAGAAAGCGCACCCCGTATCTGGGACAAGTGCAACACCCTGCTACAAAACGACCCGGACATGACTGCCCGGGGTCTGATCCGCAAAGCCAATGTGGCATTTATCGGCACTACCGACGATCCCATCGACTCTCTGCAGTGGCACGAGAAAATTGCTGCCGACCCCACCATTGAAGTCAAGGTCTGCCCCTCTTTCCGCCCGGATAAGGCGCTGAACATCCACAAGGACGGCTTCCTGGATTATATGCAGAAGCTGGCGCAGAGTGTGGGCAAAGAAAGTCTGGACAGTGCGCAGGCCGTGTGCGATGCGCTGGTTGCACGAATTGAATACTTCTATGACCGTGGCTGCAAAGCCAGTGACCACGGCTTCGAGGCAGTTGTTCCCTTCCGCCCCATTTCCATGGCGCAGGCAGACAGCATCTACCAAAAAGCGCTGGCAGGTCAGACCCTAACTCAAGAGGAGATCGAGGGCTATCAGACCGTACTGATGCTTGCTATGGGCAAAACCTACCACCGGCTGGGTATCGCCATGCAGATCCACTACTCCTGCCTGCGTAACACCAACGCCCGGATGTTCAAGCAGTTGGGCGCAGATGCGGGCTTTGATGCCATCGCACAGAACACCTGCGGTGTGAATATTTTCCGGTATCTGTCTGCGTTGGACGAAACCAACCAATGCCCCAAGACGATTCTGTACTCCTTGAATCCTGCGGATAACGAGCAGCTGGGCACCTTGATCGGCAGCTTCCAGGGCAGCGAGCTCCCCGGCAAGATCCAGCACGGCTCTGCCTGGTGGTTCAACGACAACAAGACCGGCATGATCGATCAGATGATCTCCCTTGCCAACTTAGGTCTGCTGGGCAACTTTGTAGGTATGCTCACCGACTCCCGTTCTTTCCTCAGCTATGCCCGGCACGATTATTTCCGCCGGATACTGTGTAACCTCATTGGTAACTGGGTAGAAAACGGCGAGTATCCCAACATCGACAGTTCTCTGAAAAAAATCATAGAGGGCATCTGCTTCTACAATGCCAAGCGGTATTTTGAGATCTGAAATAATAACCCCCACCGAGTAATCGGTGGGGGTATTTTTATTCGTCAATGGGACGGGTACTTTCTCGCTGGAACAGTGCAAAGGGCACTGTCTCGTGCTTGGGCGCGGCTGCATTTTCAATGCAATCCCGCAAGATCTCCACGCTGCGTCTTGCCAGCGCATCCGCCGACTGCCGCACTGTGGAAAGCTGGGGTACTAAATACGAACCCAAGGGCAAACCGTCAAAGCCCATTACCGACACATCCTCCGGCACACGCAGACCGCTGTCACGCAATGCCCGGATGGCGCCGATAGCCATGACGTCCGCTGCGGCAAACAGCGCCGTGAACTTCCGCCCGGCATCCAGCAGCTTTTTCGTCGCCTGATAGCCGCCCTCATAGGAATAGCGGACACCCTGATAATCCAGCTCCGGATCAAAGTCGATGCCGTGGCTCTGGAACGATTCCAGACAGCCCTCATACCGCAGCCGGCTGGTATCTGACCGCTTCCGGTCACCGCCCACCACCGCAAACTTCCGGTGTCCCAGCGCAATGAGCGCATCTGCGGCGCACATAGCTGCCGCCCGGTCATCGGTGGTCACACTGGACAGATTGGAAAATTCCTGACCGCCGGCATCGTTGGTCACCAGCACGCAGGGAATATCGATCTTATCAAAATCCGACTGGAAATTCCGGCTGTTGCCGCCCAGGAACAAAATGCCCAAAGGCTTTTTCTCCCGGCAAAGCTGCACCGCCCGGAGCACCTCGTTTCCGTCCTCGTCCATATAATCCACGATCAGCGGATAACTGGTCTGCGCCATTTGATGCTGGATCGCCTGCAGCAGCTCGGCAAACAGCTCATTTCCCGTGCCTTTTACCACCACCAGAACAGAGGTGGAATGTTGCTGCTTCAACTGACGGGCATTCTCGTTAAGCTGAAAACCACTTTCCTCCACCGCTTTCAAGATCACTTTCCGTGCCTTTTCGCTGGCATGGGGGTGGTTATTCAACACACGGGACACCGTTCCTACAGAATACCCGGTTTTTGTAGCCAGGTCTTTTATGGTCATAGTTTTAGCCTTTCACCGCACCTGCGGCAACGCCCTTGATAATATACTTCTGACAGAAAATGTACACAATGATCACCGGCAGCACCGTCAGCAGGATACATGCCATCATGGGTCCCATTTCCACACGGCCAAAGCTGCCCTTGAAATACTGAATCAGAATAGGAATGGTCTTATACTTCTTGCTGTCCAGCACCAGGTAGGGAAGCAAATAGTCATTCCATACCCACATGGTCTGCAAAATGCCAACACTGATCAAGGTAGGCTTGAGCATGGGAATTACCACAGTAAAGAAGGTCTGCATAGGATTGCAGCCATCGATCATGGCCGCCTCCTCGATCTCCAGGGGAATGGACTTGACAAAGCCGGAGAACATGAACACCGCCAAGCCGGCGCCAAAGCCAAGGTAGATGATCCAAATGTTATAGGGGTTGTTCAAATCCAGCTGGTCGGCTGTTGCCGCCAGGGTGAACATCAGCATCTGGAAGGGTACCACCATAGAAAACACGAACAGATAGTAGAGCGCCTGGTTGATCTTGTTTTTCACACGGGTGATATACCACGCACACATGGAGCAGAACACCAGAATTGCCAGCACGGAAGTAATGGTGATCAGAAGGCTGGTAAGAAATGCATTCAAAAAGCCTTTGGAGCTGATGGCATTGATAAAGTTATCCAGGCCTGCAAATGTAGCTGCGGTGGGCAGCTGGAACACGGTGTTGGTGGAAATTGCACTTTCCACCTTCAGGGAGTTGAGCAGGATCATAACCACCGGATAGATCCACACCAGGCAAACGATGCTCAGCGCAACTGTCAGAATGGTATCTGCAATTCGATTTTTCCGATTCATTACTGCTGCACCTCCTTGGAACGGGTCAGTTTCAGCTGCAGCAAGGAGATCGCCACAACCACAACGCAGAAAATCACTGCCTTTGCTTGACCGATACCCTTCCATGCTGCGCCTGCACGGGCATAGAAGTTATTGTAAATATTCAGCGCCAGCATTTCGGTGGTGTGGTTGGGATCGCCGCCGGTCAGCGCCAGGTTCTGATCAAAGAGTTTAAAGGAGTTGGTCAGAGTCAGGAACAGACAAATGGTGATAGAAGGCATCACATTAGGGATCTTGACATTGAACAGGATACGGGCAGAAGATGCGCCGTCGATTCGTGCAGCCTCGATATAATCCGAAGGAATGGACTGCAAGCCGGCGATATAAATAATCATCATATAACCGATCTGCTGCCAGCACATCAGAACAATAATGCCCCAGAAACCGGCTTGGGTATTCAGCGCCAGCAGAGGCTCGCCTGCCAGGCTCAACACGCAGTTGATCAGGATATTCCAGATGTAACCCAGCACGATACCGCCGATCAGGTTGGGCAGGAAGTAAACGGAGCGGAACAAGCTTGTTCCCTTGATCTCCCGGGTCAGCAACAGTGCCACGGTAAATGCCAGCACATTGATCAGTATAGTGGATACGATGGTAAAACTCACCGTAAACTGCATAGAATCCCAGAACTGTGCATCCTGAAATGCCTTTATGTAATTCTCGATTCCGTTAAAGGTTGCCTTATTGATCGTGGTAAACTGGCAGAACGACAGATACAGACCTCTGAAAAACGGCACGATAAAGCCGATCACAAAAGCCGCCACCGTGGGCACCACGAATATAGGCCACCATTTTTTCATGGATTTGACCAATGCCAAACGCCTCCTTTAGATTTCTATGGATTTCATACCACAAGGCAACATGCACCTTTTGCACCCTGCCTTCCAACATGAAAAAGAGGGTGGGCGAAAAGCCCACCCTCGGCAATTTCAATTAACCCAGCAGAGCATACTCAGAAGCCCAACCGTCAACGAATGCGGTCTCAACAGCTTCCCAGTTAGCATCGGTGGGATCAGCAGCGTAAGCGGTCAGAGCCTGGCCAACGCCGTTCTTCCACTCCTCGGAAGGCATGGTGGGGAAGTTCCAAGACACGGGGGTCTTGCCCTCAGCAGTCATAGCAACGTCCTGCTTGACAAATGCGTTGGGGGACTCAACAGCCTTCTTGAAGGGGATAACAAAGCCCATGTCCTCAGCCATAGCCTTGGTGCCCTTCTCGGAAGTTACACACCAGTTGATGAAGTCCAGAGTAGCCTTGATGTCTTCCTCGGAAGCTTCCTTGTTGACGCACCAGTAGTTCTCAGTACCGGTGCACAGACCCTGCTTGGACTCGTCGCCTACACCGATGTAGATGGGCAGCATGCCCAGCTCATCGTCAGCGTACTTAGCGGACAGAGCGCCGTACTCCCAAGAGCCGTTCTGGAAGAATACAGCCTTGCCTTCCAGGAACTCGTTCTCGCTGTCGGTACCGGTCTTTGCAGACAGATCCTTAGCCTCGCAAGTGGAGTTGTTGATGTACAGATCCCAGATGTTTCTGTAAGCATCCAGGTAAGTGCCCTTGATCTCCTTGGTGGTACCGATGCCGTCAGCCTGGTACTCGAAGTAGATGGGCAGGTTTGCCAGGTGAGTCTTGAATCTCCAGTCAGAGGAGCCGTCCATACCGGCAGAGGTGAAAGCTGCAAAGCCCAGCTCTGCGCTGCGAGCGGTAATGTCCTCAGCTGCCTTCTTCAGATCCTCGAAGGAGTCGATGTCAGCCATCTCGTAACCAGCCTGCTTCAGCAGAGTCTTGTTGACGATGATGCCGTAGGACTCGATAACGTATGCGATGCCGTAAACTGCGTCGCCTTCCTTCAGAGCGAAGCCGTCGCTGGTCAGTTCCTTGTAGATATCGGAACCGGACAGATCGTAGCAGTAGTCCTTCCAGTTAGCCAGACCAACAGGGCCGTTAACCTGGAACAGAGTGGGGGCTTCTTCCTTGGCCATTTCGGACAGCAGCTTCTCCTCGTAAGTACCGGAAGCAGCGGTCACAACAGTGACTTCGATACCGGTCTCCTCGGTGTATGCCTTTGCCAGTGCCTGCCATGCTTCATCCTGCTCGGGCTTGAAATTCAGATAGTAAACAGAACCCTTCGCAGTCTCGCCGCCCTGATCGCCATTGGATGCGGGTGCGCAAGCAGCCATGGATACGACCATGACCAGAGCCAGCAACAAAGTGATAAGCTTTTTCATGGGATAATCCCTCCTAAAAAATTCCGGACAATGTCCGTTTAATTGTAGAAAACTGGAAACGATTCCAGCCTTCCTCGATTCCAGTATATCGCACAGAAAATAAAAAATCAACCGGATTTTGACCGCGCAAAAAAAGTTCTGTCAATGTCACAATTCCCAGTAGCGGCTTTTGTGCATTTTGTATAATTCTGTCGATAATATATTTCAGAAGGTGTAAATACTTTACAGAATTGTAACTTTTTTTCTCCTTTTTCGAGCAAAAAAAGAGAGGGTGTTTACACCCTCTCTTCCTAGCTTGTTTTCTTATTTGCAGAACGCCTTGGTCACATTGACGATATTCTCAGAGCTCAGACCGAACTGCTTCAGCAGATCCACTGCCGGGCCGGAGTGACCGAACTCGTCATTGACACCGATACGCTTAACGGGAGTGGGCAGCTTCTCAGACAACAGACCGCAAACCGCCTCGCCCAGACCGCCAATGATGGAATGCTCCTCACAGGTGACGATCTTGCCGCACTTCTTGGCGGCTGCCAGTACCAGCTCCTCATCCAAAGGCTTGATAGTAGCCATATTGATGACCATAGCGTTGATGCCGTCCTTTGCCAGCTCCTCAGCAGCGACAATGGCTTCGTATACCAACAGACCGTTAGCGATAATCGCAACATCTGTGCCGTCCTTCACCACTTCGCCCTTGCCGATCTGGAACTTGTAATCCTCGCTGTGGAATACCGGCACCGCCAGTCTGCCAAAGCGCAGGTACACCGGGCCTTCCATTTCGTAAGCAGCCTTCACCGCAGCCTTTGCCTCCACATCATCAGCGGGGCAGATCACGGTCATGCCGGGAATGGAACGCATCAGGGCAAAGTCCTCACAGCACTGATGGGATGCGCCGTCCTCACCTACGGAGATACCGCCGTGAGTAGCGCCGATCTTTACATTCAGGTGGGGGTAGCCAATGGAGTTGCGAACCTGCTCGAACGCACGGCCGGCAACAAACATTGCAAAGCTGGAAGCAAAAGGCACCAAACCGGCGGTAGACATGCCGGCAGCAGCGCTGACCATATTTGCCTCAGCGATACCAAAGTCAAAATGACGGTCGGGAAATGCTTTCTGGAAAGTAGCGGTCTTGGTAGCGCCTGCCAGGTCAGCATCCAGAACCACCAGATTATCATACTTTTCGCCCAGCTCACACAGAGCGGCGCCGTAGCTGTCACGGGTAGCGACTTTTTTCATCTCTGCCATGATTATGCCTCCAGTTCCGCAAGCTGTGCCTTCAGTTCGGCCATTGCCTGCTCATACTCTGCATCGTTGGGGGCTTTGCCGTGCCAACCTGCCTGATTTTCCATGTAGGAAACGCCCTTGCCCTTGACGGTCTTGACCACAATGGCGCTGGGTTTGCCGGCAACCTGACGGGCAGCAGCAAAAGCAGCCTCGAGAGCCTCGAAATCATGACCGTCGATCTGCTGCACGCTGAAGCCGAATGCCTCCAGCTTGTCCACAATGGGGTACGGACTCATAACATCGGCAACACTGCCGTCGATCTGCAGACCGTTGTTGTCCACGATGACACACAGATTGTCCAGCTTGTAGTGGGCAGCTGCCATGCAAGCTTCCCAAACCTGACCCTCCTGGATCTCGCCGTCGCCCAGCAAAGTGTAAACACGATTTTGCTTGCCGGTGTGCTTGGCAGCCATTGCCATGCCCACTGCGGTGGAAATACCCTGACCCAGAGAACCGGTGGACATATCTACACCGGGAACGGTGTTCATGTTGGGGTGACCCTGCAGGTAGCTATCGATATGCCGGAAAGTGGGCAGATCTTCCACAGGGAAGAAACCACGGTTGGCAAGAGTAGCGTACAGACCGGGGGTGGTATGTCCCTTGCTCAGCACAAAACGATCCCGATCCTCCCACTTGGGATTTTGGGGGTCGATGTTCATTTCCTTAAAGTACAGATAGGTAAAAACCTCTGCTGCGGACAAGCTGCCACCGGGGTGTCCTGCCTTGGCGCCGTGGGTGGATTCGATCACGCCCATGCGAACCTTGCAGGCAGTGATCTGCAGCTGTTTCTTTTCAGTAAGCGTCATGATGTGCCTCCTTATAATACTTTACGGCGATATGCCGCACTTATCCCGATTATTTTACCATTTGCTGCCGCAACTTGCAAGTGTTTGATCACTTTTTTTCTATGCCATCAACCATTCTGCGGCGCCTCCGCTAAAAAAAGCACCGCCCGGGTCATCCGGGCGGTGCGATTATATGCAATTAGCCTTTCAATCCGTTCAGCATCGTCAGGAACTGATCCGCGGTCTTTTCGCCCTCGCCTCTGCCGAAATAAGCAACATAGCTCTCGTAGCAACCATATTCGAAGGCTTCAACGCTGGGAATATAGTAATAATTTTCATTGGACAAGGTGAATATCATAGTCATATCAAAGGGGGAATTCTCCTTGATATAAAGACTGTGCTCTGTAAACATCTCGTAAGGAGCTAACACAATTCCCAGATTGCCGATAGACACCACATCCAGTTCCATCTTCTTTGTCTGGGGACGGCCGGGACGGCCCAGAACCGCATTGGCGTGATAGATAGAGGTCAGACCCAGCTGATTCGCCAGGGCAGTTGCGGCAGTCTTATCTCCGGTAGTATTCCAGACCGCCTGGACCTGGGCCGCCTCTGCGCCTTTATCCTCATCCTCGTGGCACACCTGGCCCTCGTAGAACACCTGCTGGGTCTTAATGGCAGTACCCTCCAGAGGCTGCATATCGTTCAGCACATCCAGGGCGGTCTTGCACAGCAGCTCGCCGTGCTCAATATAGGTGTACTTGGGTTCGGAAGGAATATAGCTTAGCGCATTCTGATTGCCGGCTGCGCCGTTAAAGAACGCAAAAAGCATACCTGTATCGCGCTCCACTGCCACACGGCAGGCGCCGACCACATCCGCGGAAACATAGGTCTGGTCCATACCGCCGGTAAGCGTGGGGTGTGCGCCCCAGTTCATCAGCAGAATATCCTTCTTCTCTTCCCGATCGACCTTCAGCAGCAGCATATCGTCGTCTTTTTCCGTTGCGTAGCCCTTATAGCCACTGTCCTTGCTGCCGAAGTTGTCACCGGCAATGGTGCCGTCGTTCATCACGTAGTGACGGACAAAATTCAAACCCTCGGTCTTGGTAGCAGCGGTATAGAGCTTAGCAGGCGCCATATCTGCCACTGCGTCCACCGCCACCTTCTCCACATTGATCCAGTAAGATTCCAGATACTTTGCCACACCAGGCATACCGGAATTCACATCCGGGGTGGAGTGAGAGTGGGTAAAACTGATCATAATTTTATCTTCGGGAATGCCGGTGGCCTTGGAAATACTTGTTCTGGCCTGAGAAACCAGCGCGCCCTTCTGAGAAAGCTGGTCCACTGTGATCAGCAGCACAGTCTCTGCCCCCTCCTTAAAAGCCACGCAGGTGACGCATAGAGGATCCAGTGTGCCGGTGGAAATCCGCTGATCGTTGTTGCCATAGCCGTCCAAAGGCATCGGCATACTGGTATCCAGTTTTTCCCGGGCATAGCCTACCTGCAAACCGGCTTTTTGGGAACCGTTGCCGGCACAAGCGCATAAACTCAGTACAATGACCGTGACCAGCAGTAATGAAATCAATTTTTTCATGTCATTTCCCTCTTTTCATCAAGGATCCGCTTGCAGAAGCACAAGCTATCACCAATATTATAATCATAGATTTGGTTTATGTAAAATACGATTTTTTTATGGTTGTAAAATACGAGTTTTTTATGGTTTTTAATGTTTCTCCTAGATTTTACTTATAGCGCCCCCATTGGCTCTGTGAACTGCAAAAAACTATATGCATTTTTTATGAATATTTTTAGAAAAAGAAAAAACCCACTGTTTTACATATGTTTTTTTGTTTTACATTTTACTTTTCTGTGTCACTTTGTCCAAATAAGGCTATATTTCGCCGGAAGTTGTGTATATATCCCACAAATAGTGTATATTTATACATTCCGCAGTTGACAAGTATTTAATTAAGGTGTATAATCCGTTGCATACTGAACCAAATACTTCCGGGAGGAATCTATTATGAGTAAAGAAAACATTAAAAAAGTCGTCCTCGCCTACTCCGGCGGTCTGGACACTTCCATTATCATCCCCTGGCTGAAGGAGAACTACAACGATCCTGAGATCATCGCCGTAGCCGGTAATGTGGGTCAGGCAGACGAGCTGGACGGTCTGGAAGAAAAGGCCATCAAGACCGGCGCTTCCAAGCTGATCGTTGCCGATCTGGTAGACGAGATGGTGGACGAGATCATCATCCCCTCTCTGAAAATGGACGCTAAGTACGAGACCTATCTGCTGGGTACTGCTTTTGCCCGTCCCGTCATCGGCAAGCGGCTGGCAGAGATCGCACTGGCAGAGGGCGCAGATGCCATTTGCCATGGCGCTACCGGCAAGGGTAACGACCAGGTTCGTTTCGAGCTGGCGATCAAGCGTTTCGCTCCGGAAATGAAAATCATCGCCCCCTGGCGTGAGTGGAACATCAAGTCCCGTGACGAGGAGATCGACTACGCAGAGGCACACAATGTTCCCCTGAAAATCTCCCGTGAGACCAACTACTCCAAGGATAAGAACCTGTGGCACCTGAGCCATGAGGGTCTGGATCTGGAAGATCCCGCCAACGAGCCCCAGTACGAAAAGCTGGGCTTCCTGGAAATGGGTGTTTCTCCCATGCAGGCCCCTGACGAGCCTACATATATTTCCATCGACTTTGAAGCCGGCGCTCCCGTTGCTTTCAACGGCGAGAAAATGAAGGCTTCCGCCATCATCGCCGAGCTGAACAAGGTAGGCGGTGCCAACGGTATCGGTATCATCGACATCGTGGAGAACCGTCTGGTGGGTATGAAAGATCGTGGTGTTTACGAAACTCCCGGCGGTACTATTCTGTACTTTGCACACAACCAGCTGGAAATGCTGACTGTGGACAAGGACACCCTGCATGTCAAGCAGAAGCTGGCGGTGGACTACGCTGACCTGATCTACAACGGCAAGTGGTACTCTCCTCTGCAGGAGGCACTGACCGCTTTCGCCAACGAGTCCAATAAGTACGTCACCGGCACTGTTAAGCTGAAACTGTACAAGGGTAACATCATCCCTGCCGGTACGACCTCCCCCTACTCTCTGTACTCCGAGAATCTGGTCACCTTCGACGAGAGTGACTACGATCAGAAGCAGGCCGAGGGCTTCATCAATCTGTGGGGTCTGCCTACCAAGGTGCAGGCACTGCGGGAAAAGGGTAAATTATAAAAAACGAATAGCCTGAGGGCGGACGACAGTCCGCCCATTACGGCTTTTTAAGGAGAGACTTTTTATGGCAAAAATGTGGGCCGGAAGAACCGACGGCCAGGTAGAAAAGATTGCCGACGACTTCAATTCTTCCATTCGCTTTGACTGCAGAATGTATAAACAGGACATCACCGGCTCTATGGCGCATGCCGCCATGCTGGCTGCCCAGAATATTATCACCCAGAACGATGCCGACCAGCTGATCGCCGGTTTGGAGCAGATCCTTGCCGATATCGACAGTGGCAAGCTGCCCATCGATATGGAATGTGAGGACATTCACATGTTTGTGGAGCAGGTGCTCACCGAGCGTTTGGGCGATGTGGGTAAAAAGCTGCACACCGCCCGTTCCCGGAACGATCAGGTGGCGCTGGATATCCGTATGTATCTGCGTGACGAAATTGCAACCATCACCGGCTATATCCGGACGCTGATCACTGCGGTCACAGACAAGGCAGAGGAATATGCCGACGCCATTATGCCCGGCTACACCCATCTGCAGCGGGCCCAGCCCATTACCTTCGGTCATCACCTGATGGCATACGCGATGATGCTTTTGCGGGATGTGGACCGGCTGGCGGACTGCGCCAAGCGGATGAACATGTCCCCCATCGGTTGCTGCGCACTGGCTGGCACGACTTACAAGACCGACCGCCACTTCGAGGCGGACAAGCTGGGTTTTGACGGCATCTGCCGCAACTCTCTGGACGGTGTTTCCGACCGTGACTTCTGCGCGGAAATGATGAGCGCGCTGTCCATTCTCATGGTGCATCTGTCCCGATTCTCCGAGGAGATCATTCTGTGGTCTTCCTGGGAATTCAAGTTTGTGGAGCTTTCCGATGCCTACACCACCGGCTCTTCCATCATGCCCCAAAAGAAAAACCCGGACATGGCCGAGCTGGTTCGTGGCAAGGCAGGTCGGGTATTCGGCGACCTGATGGGTCTGCTGACCACGCTGAAAGGTCTGCCCCTTGCCTACAACAAGGATATGCAGGAGGATAAGGAGAGCATTTTCGATGCCGTGGACACCGTGAAAATGTGCCTGCAGGTCTTTGCGCCTATGATCGCCACCATGAAAGCCAACACCGCCAACATGAAGCGGGCGGCGCAAACCGGCTTTATCAATGCCACCGATTTGGCTGACTATTTGGTGAAAAAGGGTCTGCCCTTCCGCAGCGCCTATAAGATCTCCGGTCAGCTGGTTGCATTGTGCATTCAGCAGAACACCGTTTTGGAGGAGCTGCCGCTGGAAACCTACCGGCAGTACAGCGATCTGTTTGAAAACGACCTCTATGCGGATATCGACCTTGTGACCTGCGTGGAAAAGCGGATCAGCGAGGGCGGCACTTCTACCGCATCTGTGAAAGCGCAGATCGCTTATGTAAGGCAGGTAAACCAATGACAAAAGTTTTTATCGACGGCAGCGCCGGCACTACCGGTCTGCGGATCGTTGACAGACTTTCCCAGCGCAAGGATCTGGAACTTCTGATCCTGCCGGAGGAATTGCGGAAAGACCCCACCGCCCGGGCAGATGCCCTTGCCAGTGCGGACATCGCCTTTTTGTGCTTGCCCGATGATGCGGCAAAGGAATCGGCAGCGCTGGCTGCCAGTATGCCGGTAAAGATCATCGACACCTCCACCGCCCACCGAGTAGACCAGAATTGGGTCTACGGTATGCCGGAACTGTCCGGACAACGGGAGCGAATTTTGGGCAGCAAGCGTATCGCCAATCCCGGCTGCCATGCCAGCGGCTTTATTGCGCTGGTTGCGCCGCTGGTGCAGGCAGGTCTTATCAGCAGCGATGCCCAACTGAGCTGCTTCTCCCTTACCGGTTATTCCGGTGGCGGCAAGAAAATGATCGCCGAGTATGAAGCAGCTGACCGCTTCCCCCTACTGGGTGCACCCCGGCAGTATGCCCTGACTCAGAGCCACAAGCATCTGAAAGAAATGGCAGCGATTTGCGGCTTGCAGGCAAACCCCATTTTCTGTCCCGTGGTGGGCGATTTCTACAGCGGTATGGAAGTAACGGTTTCTCTGTTTGCCAACCAGTGCAAAGGCACTTTGGCTGACATCCAGCAGCTCTACCGCGACTACTATACCGGTGGTCTGATCCACTTCGACGAAAACACCGATGCTGACGGTCTGCTGTCCGCCGCCGCTTACACCGGCAAGGACGACATGGGCGTGTCTGTTTTCGGTAATGAGGAGCGTATCATTCTCACCGCACGATTTGATAATTTGGGCAAAGGCGCATCCGGCGCAGCCATTCAAAATATGAACATTCTGCTGGGTCTGGAGGAATCCACCGGTCTGAATGTATAAATACCATCTGTCCTTGCGAGCCAGTGATCACACTGGCGTGGCAATCCCCATCGTCCAAGAACAGTAGTATTGAAGAGGATTCCCACGCATTGCTTTGCAATGCTCGGAATGACCCGATCGCAAAGAAAAGAGGAGCATTATGAAATTGATCGAGGGCGGCGTTTGCGCCGCAAAAGGTTCCAAAGCAAACGGCATCCACTGCGGCATTCGCCACAACCGCACCAAGCGGGACTTGGCGATGATCGTCAGTGACGTGCCTGCCACTGCCGCAGCGGTGTATACCCAAAATCTGGTAAAGGGCGCGCCTTTGGCAGTGACCAGAAAAAACATCGCCAACGGCATTGCCCAGGCTGTGATCTGTAACAGCGGCAACGCCAACACCTGCAATGCCAACGGCATCGAGATCGCCGAAGGTATGTGCCAGCTGATTCAGCAGCATACCGGCATCCGTGCTGAGGATGTGGTGGTAGCATCCACAGGTGTCATCGGTCAGCCTTTGGATCTGACCCCCATCGCCGGCGGCATGGCAGAATTAACCGCCGGTCTGTCTGAAAGCGGCGGTGAATTTGCTGCCGAGGCCATCATGACCACCGATACCCAAAAAAAGGAGCTGGCTGTCAGCTTTACCATTGGCGGCAAGGAGTGCCGCATGGGCGGCATCGCCAAAGGCAGCGGTATGATCCACCCCAACATGGCAACCATGCTGGTATTTATTACCACCGACGTTGCCATCAGCAAGGACATGCTGCAAAAGGCGTTGTCCGGCGATATTCAGAGCACTTTCAACATGCTCTCCATTGACGGCGACACCTCTACCAACGATATGGTAACGGTGCTTGCCAACGGCATGGCAGGCAACGAGGAGATCACTTGTGAGGGCGAGGATTTTGCCGCCTTTATGCAGGCGCTGAACACCATTACCGTGCAGCTTTGCCGTATGATCGCCGGCGACGGTGAGGGCGCAACCAAGCTATTGGAGTGCAAGGCAACCGGCGCAGATACACTGGAAGCTGCCCGGCTCAGCGCCAAGAGCGTGATCTGCTCCAGCCTGCTGAAGTCTGCTATGTTCGGCGCAGATGCCAACTGGGGCAGAGTGCTGTGCGCCATCGGCTACAGCGGCGCAGATGTGGACGTCAACAAAATTGGTGTTTCTTTCCGCTCCGCCAAGGGCACGATTGAAGTCTGCCGGGACGGCAGCGGTGTTCCCTTCAGTGAGGAGCTGGCAAAGGAGATCCTGCTGGAAAGCGAGATTGAAATTTTGCTGACGCTGGGCGACGGTCCTTTTGAAGCCACCGCCTGGGGCTGCGACCTGACTTATGACTATGTAAAGATCAACGGTGACTACCGTACATAAGGAGAAATATCATGCATAATGAATTTTCCAATGCGGAAAGAGCAGAGGTATTGACCGCTGCCCTTCCCTACATCAAAAAATATAGCGGCAAGATCGTTGTGGTAAAATACGGCGGCAACGCTATGGTCAACGAGCAGCTGAAGCAGCAGGTGATGGAGGATATCGCCCTGCTGTGGCTCATCGGTGTCAAAGTGGTACTGATCCACGGCGGCGGTCCGGAAATCAGCCAGACCATGGAAAAGCTGGGCAAGGAGTCCGTCTTTGTGGACGGTCTGCGTGTCACCGACCGGGAGACCGTGGACATTGTGCAGATGGTGCTGGCAGGCAAGGTCAACAAGGATCTTGTCAACCTGATCCAGACCAAGGGCGGTCACGCTGTGGGTGTTTCCGGTATCGACGGCGGCATTATCGAAGCCGAAATGAAAGACGAAAAGCTGGGTTATGTAGGCAAGATCACCAAGATCCGCACCCAGCCCATCACCGACCTTTTGGAAAAAAATTATATTCCCATTATCTCCACTGTCGCCAGCGACCGTCAGGGCAACATCTACAACATCAACGGCGACACCGCCGCTGCCCATATTGCCGGCGCACTGGAAGCCGAGCGACTGATTATGATGACCGATATCGCCGGTATTCTCCGGGACAAGGACGATCCCAACACGCTGATTCCCCATGTATCTGTGGCGGAGGCTAGAAAGCTCTATGACGAGGGCGTGATCTCCGGCGGCATGATTCCCAAGGTGGACTGCTGTATCGAGGCCATCGGACACGGTGTCAAGAACGTGGTCATTATGGACGGCCGGATATCCCACTCCATTCTGATGGAATTGCTCACCGACGAGGGCGCCGGTACCATGGTCACGGAGGCATAATATGGACATTATTTCTCTGGATAAGCAATTCGTTGCCCCCACCTACGGCCGTTTCCCCGTGGAGCTGGTATCCGGCAAGGGTTGTGTGCTGCAAGACAGCAACGGCAAAGAATATATCGACCTGACCTCCGGTATCGGTGTTACCGCTTTCGGCATCGCCGACGACCAGTGGGTCGCTGCGGTAACTGCGCAGGCTTGCAAGCTGCAGCATGTTTCCAATCTGTACTATACCGAGCCCTGCGCCAAGCTGGCGCAGCTGATGTGCAGCCGCACCGGTATGGCGAAAGTCTTTTTCTCCAACTCCGGCGCAGAGGCAAACGAATGCGCTATCAAGTACGCCCGGAAGTATTCTCAGGAGAAAAAGGGCGCCCAGTGCAGCACCATTATCACCCTGAAAAACAGCTTCCACGGCAGAACGCTGACCACTTTGGCGGCTACCGGCCAGGATGTTTTTCATCAGTACTTCCAGCCTTTGACCGGCGGCTTTGTCCATGCAGAGGCCAATAACATCGCCGATATGGAGCAGCTGGTGGCTGAAAATAAGGTTGCCGGCATCCTGCTGGAATGCGTGCAGGGCGAGGGCGGTGTGCTGCCTTTGACCAAGGAATATGTCACTGCCGTGGCGCAGATCTGCAAAGAAAATGATATTCCCCTGATGATCGACGAAGTACAGACCGGCAACGGCCGTACCGGCAAGCTGTATGCTTACATGCATTTCGGCATCCAGCCGGATATCGTGTCCACCGCCAAAGGTCTGGGCGGCGGTCTGCCCATCGGCGCTACCATGGTCAGCGAAAAACTGCAGGCTGTGCTGCAACCCAGCGATCACGGCTCTACCTACGGCGGCAATCCGGTTTGCTGCGCAGGCGCATTGAGCGTTCTGGAGCGTCTGGACGAAAGCATGCTTGCGCAAATCCAAGCTAAGAGCGACTACATTTTCTCTGCTCTGCAAGGCGCAGAGGGTGTGGAGAGTGTTGCCGGCATGGGTCTGATGATTGGCATTAAGACCACAAAGAACAACAAAGAGATCGTAAACGCCTGTATGGAGCAGGGTGTTCTGTGCCTGACCGCAAAGGATAAGGTTCGCTTGCTGCCGGCGCTGAATATCCCCATGGATCTGCTGGAAAAGGCAGTGAACATTATTAAGGAAGCTTGTAAATAATCGGAGGCGACCATTATGGATCTGAAAAACAAACATTTTCTGAAGTTGCTGGACTTTACCCCGGCGGAAATCGACGGTCTTTTGAAGCTGTCTGCTGAACTGAAAGCACAGAAAAAGGCAGGTGTCCCCCACCGTCTGTGCGAGGGCAAGTCTATTGCGCTGGTATTTGAAAAAACCAGCACCCGTACCCGCTGCGCTTTTGAAGTAGCCGCCGCAGACTTGGGTATGCACCCGGTGTATCTGGATCCCAAAAGCTCCCAAATGGGTAAAAAGGAATCCATCGCCGACACCGCACGGGTGTTAGGCCGGATGTTTGACGGTATCGAATACCGTGGCTTCGGTCAGGAGATCGTGGAGACCCTGGCAGACTATGCCGGCGTTCCGGTGTGGAACGGCTTGACCAACGAATTCCACCCCACCCAGATTTTGGCTGACTCCCTGACCATTCAGGAGCACTTCGGCGACCTGAAGGGCAAAAAGCTGGTGTACATGGGCGATGCCCGGTACAACATGGGCAACTCCCTGATGGTAGGCTGCGCCAAGATGGGCATGCACTTTGTGGCATGCGCCCCGGAGAAGTATTTCCCCGGCAAGGAACTGATCGACACTTGTCAAGCCATTGCCGCCGAAACCGGCGCTACTTTGGAATTCATCACCGACCCCAAGGAAGCTGTAAAAAATGCCCATGTGATCTACACCGATGTGTGGGTGTCCATGGGCGAGCCGGACAGCGTATGGCAGGAGCGCATTGCAGAGCTGAGCCCCTACCGTGTCACCATGGAACTGATGAACATCGCAGGAAAGCAGTGCCGCTTTATGCACTGCCTGCCTGCATTCCACGACCTGAACACTGAGATCGGTCAGGACGTATATCAGAAGTTTGGCATCGACTGCATGGAGGTCACCGACGAAGTGTTCGAAAGCGAACAGTCCATCGTCTTTGACGAAGCAGAAAACCGGATGCACACAATTAAAGCCGTTATGGCCGCCACATTGGCATAAAAAACCCCCGGAAGCGTTGCTTCCGGGGTTCTTTTTTATTGCGCTGTGGGGAACACCAGCAAGACCTTGAATAAATCGCCGTCTATCAGCAGCTGCATCTGTCCTTTTTGCAGCTCCATCAGACTTTTGGCGATATTCAGTCCCAGACCGCTGCCCTCTGTATTACGGGCAGTATCGCCCCGGACAAACCGCTCAGTCAGCTCCTCTGCCGACAGATTCAAAGGCTCTGCGGAGATATTTTTCAGGCTGATCAGCACCTGCTTATCCACCTGCAAAACATCGATATACACCCGGGTGCCGGGCATAGCGTACTTGACGATATTGCTCAGCAGATTGCTCAATACTCGCCAGCTCAGCCGTCCATCCGCCACCATAGTCAGCGGCTGCGTCGGCGGCTCATATATTACAGTCAGATCTTTGGCTGCCAGCTTATCCGCAAACTCGCCCAAGGCCTGATTCACCGTTTCCACCGGATCCATGGCGATAATGTCCACTTTCATATTGCCGGTGGTGGCTTTACTCATTTCCACCAAGTCGTCGATCAGCTTTTTCAGCCGCTGGGACTGGCGACCCAAAACCTCCAGGTACTGGGCAGATTCCTCTGCGTTCTTTGCCGACTGCAGAATGTCCACATAGTTGATGATCGAAGTCAGGGGTGTTTTAATATCATGGGATACGTTGGTGATCAGTTCCGTTTTCATCCGGTCGGCCTGCATCTGCTTTCTGGCCGCCACAACCGCCACATCTGCCAAGGCATTGAGCCGCTCTGCGCAGCGACCGTATGCGCCCACGAGAAAACGGGTATCGATCTTATCGTCCAGATCGCCGGCCGCCATCCGGGCTGCGCCCCGGAGGATAATGCCGTAGGCATAACCGCCGTAGATTACTGCGCCGCCAAACAGCAGGATCGCCGCCACCAAGGGGATCACACCCCAAGCAGGAACTAACAGCGCTGTAATAGTCACCAGCAGTCCCATAACACCACCCAGCACAGCATACTGCCATACCACCGGCAGCGTATCTGCCAACCGGGAAATCCATCTGCCTAACCAGCGCAGACCTGCCCATAGTTTTTTGCATAGCCAGCCGGTGAAGCTATGATGCCACCAGAATCTATCTTTCGCCTTGATCTGTGCGCACAATGCCACATAAAAGCCGATGCACAGCAATGCGATGCACACCAAAACGCTGCCCACCAGTGCCACTGTGCCGGGGTTAAGGTTGTTCATCCGGTAGATCCAGTGGTTCACCAGTTCCTTCACCAACACGCCCAGGTAATATCCCGCCACACCGCCTACGGCGGCATAAACATCCAAAGGAATACGATTCAGCGCCGCAGGAACTACCGGGTCGCCCACCTTGCGTTTGCCGGCAGCGCAGCCTAAATACACCATGCCCACCGCCAGCACCAATGCCGACAACACCAGCAGCACCATCAGGTTATACCGCTGCTGGTAGATCAGCTGCACCAGCTCCAAAGATGTACCGGCACGATACATGGCCGCATCCGCATCGATGGTCACCGTGACTGTGTAATCGCCGCTTTCATAATAACGAATGGTCACCGGCTTATTGCCATAGGTTTCCATGTCAATGGTCTTTTTATAGTCGAAGTCCTTGCCGTATTGCTCGTCGATGACTTCCTGACTGGTAACTACAACCGGAAACTGCACAGAGCAAACGCTCTGGTAAGTAACGGTCTCTTTGTCCTTGGGGATTCGCCGGGCGGCGGCAAGCTGCCCGCCGTTTTCGTCAAAAATGGAGAAATCGTAGTTGCTTTCCTCCCAGCCCGTCCAGTGGATAGACTCCTCAAACACATACCAGTAACCCAGCTCCTCCAACGCCTCGTCGGGGCAATTCGAGAGCTTTCGCACCGCATACCGTTCTGTCAGATCCTCAGCAAGGCTGTACGCTTCCCGTTCCAGTCGGTTGGTCATCCAGCCGTCAAAGCCGTCGGTGTAAAGACCCAGTTCCGCCACCTGCACAATACCCAGTACGCTGGCAAAGCCGGTAGTCAGCGCAAGGGCGCACAAGGCGATGGCGATAAATTTCATAGGGATGCTAAAACGCATTTACCTGCCCCCTTCCAGCTTATAGCCCTGACCCCAAACCACCTTCAGCTGTCGGGGCTCGGAGGGGTCTATTTCGATCTTTTCACGCAGATGCCGGATATGCACCGCCACTGCACCTTCGCTGCCCAAGGCAGCCTCCTGCCAAACCGCCTCGTACAGCGCTTTGGTGGAATAGACCTTTCCGGGGTTGGACATCAGCAGTTTTAAGATGCTGTATTCGATGGGAGTCAAGGATATAGGCTCACCGTCCACCGTTGCGGTTTTGGTGGAGTCGTTTAAGGTAATAGCGCCAACAACCAGTTCTTCTTCCGTCTGGATGCGGCTGCCCAGCTTTTCATAGCGGCGCAGATGGCTGCGCACACGGGCCAGCACCTCCGCCGGCACAAAGGGTTTGGTAATATAGTCGTCTGCGCCTGCATTCAGACCTGCCACCATATCCTCGGTTTCGGATTTTGCTGTCAGCAGGATCACCGGCACGTTGGAAAACTGACGAATCTGGGCAAGGGCAGTGATACCATCCATTTCCGGCATCATAATATCCATCAGCACCAGATGCATATCCTGCTTGCGCAGCAGCTCCACTGCCTGGCGTCCGTTAAACGCCTCGTGCAACACATATTCATCCGAAGTCAGATAGATTTTCAGCGCATTGACAATATCACGATGGTCATCGCAGATCAGAATATGCTCCATAGTCCGCCTCCTGCTTAGTCTTTTTCTTATTATAGCAGGAACTAAGCAAAGATGAAAGTATTTTATTCCGGTTTTGGGACTAGCTTTTTTCCGGAATATACGCTATGATATACGGAGCAATTCAAGGAGGCATTTTATGCTCAAACGATATTTTGGCGATCGGGCATTTTTAGGCAGAGTGTCCGCCATCGCTTTGCCGATTATTGTGCAGAACCTGATCACCAACTTTGTTTCCTTACTGGATAACATTATGGTCGGTCAGCTCAGCACTGCCGAGATCGGCGCAGTTGCCATTATCAATAACAATCTGCTGTTTATCTTTATATTGTGTCTGTTCGGTGTTTCTGCCGGCGCCGGCATCTATACCACACAATTCCACGGCTGCTCGGATCATGACGGTGTGCGCCAGTCCTTCCGTTTCAGATTATTTGTCTGTGTGGGTCTTGCCTTTGCCGCTATCGCCCTTTTCTACTTTGGCGGCGAATCCATGATCGGATTGTATCTGCAAGGCGACGGCGATGCCACGGTGGCAGCAAATACCCTGCGTTACGCTCAGGAGTATCTGCGTATCATGCTATGGGGACTGATCCCTTTTGCCCTGACCAACGCTTATGCCAGCACTCTCCGGGAAACCGGACACCCCTCTGTGCCCATGGTGGCAAGTATCATCGCCACATTTATTAACCTAATTTTTAACTACATTCTGATTTTCGGTCACTTCGGCGCCCCTGCTTTGGGTGTTGCCGGTGCTGCCACTGCAACTGTCATCGCCCGGTTTGTGGAATTCTTTATCGTTGCCGGCTGGACACATCTGAATCCGGGCAAGAATCCCTTTATTGTGGGTGCTTACCGCAGCTTCTATATCCCCGGTTCTCTGCTTGGCAAACTGGCTGTGAAGGCGCTGCTGCTGATGTTCAACGAGGGTATGTGGTCGCTGGGCATGGCCGTGCTGAATCAGAACTACTCTGTCTGCGGCTTGATCGTGACCCCTGCGCTGAGTATTACATACACACTATGTGACCTCACCGCTGTGTTGTTCCGTTCTCTTGGCAGCACCGTGGGTATCATTTTGGGACAGATGATGGGCGGTGGCCGATCTGCCGAGGAACTGCAAAGCACATACAAAAAGCTATCCCATCTTTGCGTTATCTCCGGCACAATGGTTTGCGGTGCTACCATTGCTATTTCCAGCATTTTCCCGCAAATCTACAACACCACCCCGGAAGTTCGGGAACTTGCCAAGTGGTTTATTGTGATCTCTGCCTTTAATATGCCCCTGCAGGCCTATGTGTTCCCGGTGTTCTTTACACTGCGTGCCGGCGGCAAAGCCTTTACCACGATTCTGTTTGACAGTATGGCAGCTTGGGTCGGTTGTATCCCTCTTGCCTTTATTCTGTGTAACTTCACCGGCGCCTCTGTGCTGCTGGTGTATGCGTTGTGTAACAGTTTGGATCTCGTTCGTTGTGTTATCGGCTATTTCCTCATTCGCAAAGGCAGCTGGATTCAAAATCTTACCGGTAAATAAATAAATCGCCACAGAAACGCTTTCTGTGGCGATTTTCTTATTTCAGGGTCGTGCCATTGTTCAATACCAAGGTGCTATAGATAAACAGTACATCCTGGTCTGCAAATTGCAGATATTTACCCAGCATTTGGCTGCCCAGATACCGGATATCCACCAAGGTCACTGTCTTGTAAGACTCTACCAACAGCGGCGCAACCGAGCTGCCGAAAGAATCCCGGAATATCACCAGTTCTCTGTCTGTGGCAGCGTTGGGGTTCTCGATTCGCAGCAGCGCCTGGGAGCCGGACAAGTACACCTCGTACATATCCTTGCCTGCCGCCAAGTCCATGTTGTACACCGGGGTATAGCCATTGGTCTCGAAATTGTACACCTGACAAGCCTGCAGCAGCGGACTTTCCATGATATACATGGTCTCTGCATCCATAGGTAGTGCCGCCTGACCGTAGTAGACACCGTAGAACGGCCGTTCCAGCCGGACAGCCGTAAAAGTGTCCTCGTCGGGCGCTGCCGCCGACAGGCTCTCACAAAGCCGCTGCGCCACTGCCAGCAGTTTTTCCTGCCGCCAGTGGGTATCGGTGTAGTAATAATCCTCCAAACTCAAACAATCTGTCAGTGGGATATAGGTAGCAAAGGGCAGTTTCTCCTCCACCCGGGCAAACAGCGCATCATAATCCAGCGCCGGGTAGCCGTTTTCCTCTGCCAGATAATAGCCCTTGTCCGGAATCACGGCAGCATAAACCTTGCATTGGGTATTTTGCAGGTAGGTTTCATACACATAGCTCAGTCGGGACAACGCATAATCCAGCGACTGGATGTTCAGGGGGAAGTCCAGCTTGGCAGCATAGCCGTCCTGCATATAAATACCGTTGTTATCTTTCTGTCCAAACACACGGTAATGGACAAAAGACTTCAGTGAACGGAAAGCATCACGACCGGGGAACTGGTCTAATGTGTAGTCCTCAAAGCCGTTCATAAAGTTGCCGCCCAGCAAAGTCTGGGCATTCAGCGTGGGAAACTGCGCCAAGGGTCTGCGCTCTGTGTCGGAAGTGGCATCTGCCGGCCGCAGCCATGCAAAGACTGTCAGCGCCGCCCAAATAACCACCAGGATCGCTGCGCCAATGGCGCGAATTTTTTTCGTCATTGTGCCATCCCTCCTTAAAAACGGAAATAGAGGAACGGGTTAAACGAACCGTCCACCAGATAGGCGCTGCAAACCAGCAGCAGCAATATCATAACCACCGCTTCCAGCACTGCGCCGAAAGGCTTTTCAGAGATTTTCAGACCCACTGCCTTGACCAGCGGTGTTGCGCCAATCACAGACAACACCAGCACCAGCGCATAGCTGCGCAGGTAATAAACAGTCTGCCCGGTGACCAGAGGTACATTGGCAAAGCCAAACATACCGGCAATATCGCCCATGGCCTGGGACAGGTCTGCTGCGTTAAACAACACAAAGCCAATCACCACGATCAGCAGCACATAGCCCCGACGGAGGACATCCGGCAGCTTTTGCAGCGCCGGCACCCATTTTTCCAGCAGCAGGAACAGCGCATACAAAAGTCCCCACAGCACAAAATTCCATGCAGCGCCGTGCCACAAGCCGGTGAGCATCCACACCACAAGGATATTCAGCACCCAGCGCAACTTGCCCACCCGGTTGCCGCCCAGCGGAATATACACATAATCCCGGAACCAGCTACCCAGGCTGATATGCCAGCGGCGCCAAAATTCCGTAATAGAACGGGACATATAGGGATAATTAAAGTTCTCGATAAACCGGAAACCGAAGATCCGACCCAAACCGATGGCCATATCGCTGTAACCGGAAAAATCGAAGTAGATATGCAGGGTAAATGCAATGGCATAGACCCAGTAGAACAGCACGGACTTCTCCGGTGAGTCACGGAAAATATTGGTCAGCTCGCCCAACTGGTTGGCGATCAGCACTTTCTTGGCAAGACCGAACAAAAACCGGCGCATACCAAGAGCAATATCCTCCCACGAGTGGGTGCGGTTATCCAGTTCCCGAGCAACATCCACATACCGGACAATTGGGCCGGCGATGAGCTGGGGAAACAAAGACACATATGCGCCGAAATTGACGATATTGTTTTGCACCTGGGCATCGCCCCGATACACATCGATGGTATAGCTCAGGCACTGGAAGGTGTAAAAACTGATGCCGATGGGCAGCGCCAGCTTCAGCAGTGGCAATCCCAGACCGGTGAGAGAATTTACATTCCCCAGCAGGAAATCCGCATACTTAAATACCGCCAGCAAACCAAGGCTTACCACCACAGACACCGTCAGCCAAAACCGTTTCCATTTTTGACTTTCACAAGCGCCGATGGCACGGCCGCAGCCATAAAACAAAGCGATGGTGGCGATCATCAGGAATACATATTTCGGCTCGCCCCAGCCGTAGAACACCAAGCTAAACAGCAGCAGCACCGCATTTTTCCAGCTCTTGGGCACAAGGAAATACACCGCCAGCACCGCCGGCAAAAAGTAGAATAAAAACGGGATTCCGGAAAACAGCATACCATCACCTCCTTGCAAGTAAATTCAAATCTTTCACATTATAACACAAAGCGGCAAAAATAAAAAGCGGTAGTTTCAAAACTACCGCTTTTCGTTTGATTAGCCTGCAATAGCCTCGCTGTACTTCAGGTTTGCGCCGGGGTATGCAGCAGTCAGCTTTGCATCGAAGCCGGTCATAGCGTCGTTGATGCCGAATGCCACCAGAACGTACTCACCGCCGATGATTGCGATGGTCAGCTTCTCAGGCATGCCGCACATCCACTGATTGCCGGTAACGGCTGCCTTCATTGCATCTGCAAAAGCAGCAGCATCGCCGGTGACGTGGTAAACGCCGCAGGTGAAGTTGTTAGCCATCATAGCATGCATCAGGGATGCTGCAGAGTCGATGTTGCTCTGCTGCTCTGCGGGAACCAGCAGAGTAGCGGTCACGGTCTCGGGCTCAGCCAGGCTGAACACACCGGGAGCGTTGTCCACGGGGTTGGTGTAGTCGCCGCCCATAGCAAAGAACTTCTCGTCCTCTGCGTAGGAGTTCCAGATCTTCTCCAGGATCTCCAGTGCGCTTGCGGGAACTTCCTCCTTGGTCTGATTGTTGGCAGCGCCGCAAGCGGCAAAGCTCATAACCAGCACCAGTGCCAGAAGCATTGCAATAATCTTCTTCATTGGTTTTTCTCCTTAAAATGTTTTTTGAGTTGATAAATGAATGTTATGAAAACGATGCCCACGGTTGCGCCCATGGTATCGATCCCAACGTCTTTGATTCCCGGGCCTCTGCCGGGGATAAACATTTGTATGGTCTCGTCGATACAAGCCGCCGCAAAGGATGTCAGTAGCGGCAGTATGAGCGGACGAAGCTTGCTCCGCAGCAGCATGCCAAACAGCCACCGCAGACACATACCCAAGCTGCAAAACTCTAAAAAGTGGGCGACTTTCCGCAATCTTCCGCCACCGGCACCCGTACCGGACAACCCCAGCAGCTGACCGACCCAACGGCTGAATGCGCCGGAAATCTCACCGGGAAGCAACGAGTTGCCCCAAATGAATATCAAAATCGCCGTTAGTAGTGCGACACACAGCCGCATTCTTTTCTCTGTCCGGATCATCACAGAATACCCAGATGTTCCAGCAGGATCAGGATCACACCGCCGGCAAACTGGGCTTTCTTTTCAAACCGGCTGCCGAAAATGTTGCCGATTTTCACGCCCAAAGCAGACAGCGCAAAGGTAACGAAACCGATGAGCAGCACTGCCAGATAGATATTGACATTGCCTGCCATCGCCAGAGAAATGCCCACAGCCATAGCATCGATACTGGTAGCTACCGCCATAACAAACATGGTCTTGAAGGATAGGTCAGCCTCCTCGCCCTCACAGCAGCACTCCTCTTCCTTGCTGAATACGTCACGGAGCATATTTGCGCCGATGAGCGCCAGCAAGCCAAAGGCTACCCAATGGTCAAAGGACTCTATCGCATCGGCGAACAATGTGCCCAGGAAATAGCCGACTAAGGGCATCAACGCCTGAAAACCGCCAAACCATGCGCCACAGATCGCGCCGGCTTTCACAGTTGCCTTTTTCATAGACAAGCCTTTGCATATAGACACCGCAAAAGCGTCCATGCTCAAGCCTACCGCCAGCAGCATAAGTTCCAAAAAACCCATATATGTTTCTCCCTATCTACACGTCACTTTTCAGCGTCCCGGTGGATTATATCAGTCCAGCCGCGCTGTGTCAATAGTTATTACAAAAAGTTTATAATTGAATCAACGTGCCGCTTTTCTGCGGGAAAAGCGGCACAATTTTTGTTAAATTTCTGTCTGCTCCGGTTTCTGATCCCGGGTCATCAGCTGCATCACAGCCTGCCGGGCATCTGCGCCCTCATTGACCACAGAATTCACCGCAGAAACAATAGGCATTTCCACCTGATACATTTGCGCCAGACGCATAGCGGCGGGCAACGCATTGATGCCCTCTACCACCATGCCCACCTGCTTAATCGCCTCTGCAGTCGCAACACCCTGACCCAGCAGCATACCGCAGCGGTTGTTCCGGCTGTGGACACTGGTAGCGGTAACGATCAGATCGCCGATACCGGCAAGACCGTAAAATGTGCTTGCCCGGCAGCCCATAGCCGTACCCAGCCGCACGATCTCTGCCATGCCACGGGTGATCAGCGCCGCCTTAATATTATCGCCATAGCCAAGACCCAGGGCAATACCGGAGCCCAGCGCCATAATATTTTTCAGTGCGCCGCACAGCTCCACACCCAGCACGTCCTCATTGGTATACACACGCATGCAGGTGTTGGCAAACACTTCCTGCACCAGCTCTGCCGCCGCCATATCCTCACAAGCAGATACGATAGTGGTAGGCAGATCGTGGGATACTTCCTCCGCATGGGTAGGTCCGGACAGCGCCACCAGCTTGACAGTGGGATTCTTAAGCTCATCCGCAATGATCTGGGTCATGGTAAACAAGGTATCCGGCTCGATACCCTTTGCCACATCCACAATGATCTGACCGTCCCGGATAAAGGGGGCAGCCCCCCGGGCTGTAGCACGCACAAAGGGCGACGGCACGGCAAACAGCAAAATATCCTTATCTGTGCAAACCTGCTCAATGGACTTGGTGAACAGGAGCTCCGCCGGGATCTCCATACCCGGCAGATTGGGGTGTTTGCGGGTGGCGGAAAATTCATCGATCTCCCGCTCCAGGGCAGACCACACCGTCACCTTATGACCATGCACCGCCAGCATCCGTGCCAGCGCCATGCCCCAAGTGCCGGCGCCTAATACACCGATTTTCTTCATTGGTAACCCTTCCTTATTCTACGATATAGGCTGCGGTGATCTCGCCGTAATACACGGTGTGATGATCACCCTCGTTTTTGGTATTTTTCGCATAGTACCGCTGATAACATTCCGGATCAATGGCGTCCGGAGCCTGCTCCTGCTTGTAGATCACCTTACACTCCAAGGTCAGCGGCAGCTGGCGAATTGCCGGTACGGAAACGGTTTTACCCGGCTCCAATTCCAATCCCAACTCTTTGATCTTATCCATATCCCGGCCGGACTTGGTGCCGCAGATCGCCAGGATCTGCTTGGCATCCTCCGCCATGGGTACATTCACTGTAAACTCGCCGTTTTCGTCCAACAGCTGTTTGGTGTAGCGGCTTTCCCGCACCAGCACCTGAAACACGGGTTTACCCCAGACCACACCCACTGTACCCCAGCCGATGGTCATGGTATCCACTTCCCCGTGAGCGCAGGTGGTCAGCAGTGCGCCCTTGCCGATATTTTCCATAATATAACCGATATGTTCCCAAAGGTTTACATCTTGCTTCATATCAGCACCTCCTTGCCAAAGCAGTATATGCCTGATTTTTACTATTATATCGGCTGACCCCGGCAAATGTCAAGTTAACAAGCTGTAAACCCTGCCATATCATGCAAAATATACTATATTTATATTTGCGCATTGACATTCCCCTTTTTTGTGATATACTATGCATATAATTTAACATACCTTTGAAACTTCCGGAAGGCAACGACCGGAATGTTGAGGACTCTCTGGAGAACACATTCAGTTGTGTGCCGAAGGTGCAAGGCGAAGGCCGAATCTCTCAGGCAAACGGACGGAGATATGTAACACGGTTATAACCGTGTCGGAGCAGTCCTTTTTGTAAGGACTGTTATTTTTTATGCAAAACAAGGAAAGAGAAGGAATTTAACTATGCTTGCAAAACCTATTGATTCTATCGGCTTTGTTTCTCAATTCGACCCGGAGCTGGGCGCACTGATGGATCAGGAGTTTACACGGCAGAAAGACGGTCTGGAACTGATCGCTTCCGAGAACTTTGCCTCCCCGGCGGTGATCGCTGCTATGGGTTCAGTTCTGACCAATAAATACGCTGAGGGTCTGCCCGGCGCTCGCTACTACGGTGGCTGCCAGCATGTGGACGAGATCGAATCTCTGTGTATCCAGCGTGCAAAGGACTTGTTCGGCGCAGAGTTTGCCAATGTCCAGCCCCACTCCGGCGCGCAGGCTAATATGGCAGTGCAGCTGGCACTGCTGCAGCCCGGCGATACCATGATGGGTATGAGCCTTGCCAACGGCGGCCATCTGTCCCACGGCAGCCCCGCCAATATCTCCGGCAAGTATTATAATGTAGTATCCTACGATGTAAACCACGAAACCGGTTTGATCGACTACGACCAGATTCGGGATATGGCAAAGAAATGCCAACCCAAGCTGATTATCGCCGGCGCATCTGCTTACCCCCGCGCCATTGATTTCAAGATTTTTGCCGATATTGCAAAGGAAGTGGGCGCAGTATTCATGGTGGATATGGCGCACATTGCCGGTCTGGTTGCCGGCGGTGCGCACATGAGCCCCGTTCCCTACGCAGACATTGTGACCACCACCACCCACAAGACCTTGCGTGGTCCTCGTGGCGGTCTGATTCTGGCAAAGGAGGAATACGCAAAGAAACTCAATTCCGCTGTGTTCCCCGGCACCCAGGGCGGTCCTTTGGAGCATGTGATCGCTGCTAAGGCTGTTTGTCTGAAGGAAGCTATGAGCGAGGACTTTAAGACCTACGCCCACAATGTGGTCAGCAACGCCAAGGTAATGGCAGAGTCACTGCTGGCAGAAGGCTTTGACCTGGTCACCGGCGGTACAGACAACCACCTGATGCTCACCGACCTGCGCCCCATGGGTATCACCGGTAAGGAACTGCAGATCCGCTGCGATCAGAACCACATCACCCTGAACAAAAATGCCATCCCCGGCGACCCGGAGAAACCCTCCGTCACCAGCGGTGTCCGCATCGGCACAGCTGCCGTGACCACCCGTGGTCTGGGCGCAGAGGAGATGAAGCAGATCGCCCGCTGCATTGCCATGACCGCCCGTGACTTTGAAGGCACTGCCGAAGAAGTCAAGGCAACCGTAGCGCAAATCTGTCAGAAATTCCCCATGTATGTATAAAAACGACCCGCCTGCTGATTATCAGCAGGCGGGTTTTTATCAAGAATTTTTCATAACCACGGTTTCCACGCAGTCGCTCACATGTTCGCAGGCATCGGCGCACATCTCCAGATGGTCAAAGATCTCTCGCCAGAACAGCACCTGCAGCACATCCGGGTTCTTGGTCACCCGGTGGGTCGCCTTCAGATACAGCTGATCGCACTCCTCCTCCATGTGGTTGAGCTGCACATTCATTTCATGCAGTTTCTTGGGACGCTTGAAATTCTCCAGCTCCCGGAGGATCTCTTTCATCAGCTCACAACAGCCGACGATCTTGTCCGCAAATTCAACAGCTTCAGGCTCAATAGTCTGAATACTATCCACATAGAGACGCTGAATCACTTCCTCGATGGAGTCCGCTACCTCATCAATATTCTGGCTGATCAGCGCAATATCCTCACGATCCAGAGGTGTGACGAAGGCTCTTGCCAAAGCCTCTGTCATCTCGTGCTTTTTCATGTCCGCATTATGCTCGATGCTGTGCATGGTCTCCAGCATTTCCTGGATACGGCTGTAGTCGTAATTTGCCAGACATTCCTTCAGATATTTCGCAGCTTCGCAGCAGCAATCGGCCGCCGCCACCATATTTTCAAAATAATAACGATCTGCTTTTGCCATAAAATTCCATCCTCCCAATCAAAAAATCGCCATAAAAATCTTTGTCATAATAAAGCCAATCAGGCCGCAGCCCGGGAAAGTCAGTACCCAAGTCAGGCACATTTCCTTAACCACACCCAGGTTGATAGCCTTTACGCTCTTGACTGCGCCAACGCCCATAATCGCCGTAGTCTTTGCATGGGTGGTGGATACCGGCAGACCCAGCAAAGAGCAAAGCAGCAAAGATGTGGATGCAGACAGATCTGCGGAGAAACCCTGATACTTTTCCAGCTTCACCATGTCCATACCCACGGACTTGATGATCTTTTTGCCGCCGATGGCAGTACCCAGCGCCATGATCACTGCGCACAGCACCATGATCCATGCAGCAGGCGCCATGCCGGCAGGAATCTCCTTGCCCTGGGACATAAACAGACACAAAATAATGATGCCCATAAACTTCTGACCGTCCTGCGCGCCATGCATAAAGGCAGAGTAGGCTGCGCCGGCAATCTGAGCATATTTGAATACCGGCTCAGTTTTCCGCCGCTCCACATTGCGAAATACAATGGTCACCAACTTGCACACCAGCCAACCCAGACCAAAGCCCAGGGTCACGGAAACAACGATGCCGTAAAGCACATTGACCCATTCTCCGGGATTTACACCGTCCAGGCTTCCGTGCAGCGCAATGGCCGAACCGGTCAGGCCGGCGATCAGCGCATGGCTCTCACTGGTGGGGATACCAAATACAAACGCTGCCGTTGCCCATGTAACGATTGCAAACATGGCTGCGCTGAGGGCAATAATAGCTTGATCCGGATCACTGCCGAAGTCTACCATCTTGGTAATCGTTTGAGCGACCTTGGGGCTGAGTATAGTCATAATATACACACCAAGGAAATTGAAAACAGCAGCCATAATGATCGCTGCCCGGGCAGACATACACCGGGTCACCACGCAAGTTGCGATCGCATTGGGTGCATCTGTCCAACCATTAACCAAAATTACGCCCAGAGTCAACACAACTGCGATAAACAACAAAGGATTCGCCGTCATCTGACCCCAGAAGTAGGAAAGGGACATATCCATTTTTGTTCCTCCATGGAATTATTACACATTTATAATACCATGCAAAAATATCGATTGGCAACAAAAAGTTTTCGTTTTGACAATTCTTATCATATCTGCATAATATCATGCCCCGAAATATCGCTATTTTAATACAATATATAATAAAAACCGGTCAGGCGAAACCTGACCGGTTTTATATTGGAATTAACCCTTGACGGAACCCATCATGACGCCACCCTTAAAGTACTTCTGAACAATGAAGTAAGCAGTAACGGGAGGTACAGAGGAGATCACGATCAGTGCGTAACGAACATGGTCCAAACCGCTGTTGGATGCGTGCTGAGAAGCAGAACCCATATCGCCAAACTGGCTGCTTGCTGCGGAAGCTGCCGTCATAATGGGACGCAGCACCAACTGCAAGGAGTACAGATTGGGATTCTGCAGATAGATCATGGAGTTAAAGTACTCGTTCCACTGACCAACAATGACGTACAGAATCAGAACGGACAGAGTCGCCTTCGCCAGAGGCAGCGCGATCTTGACCAAGGACTGGAACTGGTTTGCGCCGTCGATCATAGCCGCATCGAACAGATCACCGGGGATACCGGTCTGGAATGCGGTACGCAGGATCAGGATGTGGGAAACACCCACAGAGCCGGAGAAAATGATTGCCCAAACGTTATCGTACAGACCCAGGTTGGTCTTCAGAATGAACAGCGGGATGATACCTGCAGAGAAACGGGTAGACATATAGAAAATGAATGCGATAAAGCTTCTGCCCTGATAGTATCTACGGGACAGAGGATATGCAGTCAGAATGACCATGGTCATCTGCACCAGAACTTCACAAGCTGTGTAGAACACAGAGTTGCGGAAGCCGATCCAAACCTGCTTATAGTTCAACACGAACTCATATGCATCCACGCAGGGCTCTACGGGCCAAAGCACGACGCGGCCGGCTGCCAGTGCGGCAGGATTGGAGATAGAGCAGGATACAACGTACACACAGGGGTAGCCAACGATGATGATCACCAGAATCAGCAGTGCGCCGGTGATGATGTCCAGAATGGCGTCACCACGGCTATCGCGAATCTTGGTAGAAGGAATTTTAGCCATAATACACGCCCCCCCTTAGAACAGACCCATTTCGTTGTCAGTCAGGATATTGGTTACCCAGTTGACAAGGAAAACGAGCGTTACGTTGATAACAGAGTTCAAAAGGCCGACTGCAGTACCGAAGGACATTTCACCCTTACGAAGACCCTGCTTATAAACATAAGTAGAAATCAACTCAGAAACTGCGATATTGGAGGAGTTCTGCATCAGATAAGCCTTCTGATAGCCCACGGACATAACGCTACCGAAACGCATGATCAGCATCAATGCAACGGTAGGCAGAATGGTGGGGAAGTCGACGCTGAATACACGGCGCAGACGGCTTGCACCGTCGATCTTGGCAGCCTCGTGCAGATCCTCGGAAACGCCGGACAGAGCAGACACATAGATAATGGTGCTCCAACCAGCAGTCTGCCAGATACCGGACCAGATGTACAGATGGCGGAACGCCTCTTTGCTACCACGAATATCGTCATAGCTTGTATTGCCCATTAATCTGTTGAAGTAGCCGATCAGACCGGAAACGGGGTCCAGAACAGTCTGCAGAATACCCACCATAACCACCAGGGAGATGAAGTGGGGAACGTAAGAGATGTTCTGCGCGATCTTCTTGATCACCTTACCGGTATGCACATGCAGCACCAGCGCCAGAATAACGGGAATGGGGAAACCGGCAAAGATAGAATACAAAGACAAGGACAGTGTATTCATAACCAGTTGGGGCCACAGATAGTAGCCAAAGAATCTTTCATAATGCTTCAGACCGACCCACTGGCTGCCCCAGATACCTGCACGGGGAGAGTACTCCTTAAATGCAATGGTAATACCGTACATGGGGACGTAGTGGAACAGGATCATGTAAGCAAGGGGCAGCAGAACCATCAGGTGGAGCTGCCAGTTTTTCTTGAAACGAACCCAGAACTTCTGCAGAGGGGTTCGTGCAAGCTTGTTCGGTGCAGCCAATGCAGCACTTTTAGCCATTGCTTTCATTCCTTTCTGATATATAAATAACCAAGTGCGAGCCGGGAGGATTACTCCCGGCTGCACCATTTATGCGTAACGAATAGCTTTGAATCGATCAGAACAGGAAATTATTGACCGCGATCGTAAGCCATCTGGTAAACCTTGACGTAGTCAGCCAGACCCAGATCGTTCGCTTCCTTCAAGTATGCGTTCCAGTCAGCATCGCTGTGAGGATTACGCTCGCCCTTGATGAACTCAGTCTGAGCACGGGAAATGAAGGTAGAAACGTTGGTGATGGTCAAGTCGTACTCTTCCTCCTCGCTAGCGGTCAGACGCAGCACGGGGCAGATGTACTCGGGGTTGTTGTTTGCCTCAGCTTCCTCGAACAGACGGTTAGCCTCGCCGTGCATCTTTGCCTTCAGCTTCAGCCACTCGGAAGCGTCCTCGGACATCTGAGCCAGCTCGCCTTCAGCCATGTAGTTGAAGGAGGAGCCCATCTTACCCCAGTTAGAAGTGTTCTGCATCTTCAGGGGGTCAGAAATGATCTTGTACTCTGCGGGCAGACCAACATCGGACACAGCGCCCTCGTCAGCTTCTTCCCAGTTGATGCCCTTAGCACCGTAACGGATGAACATAGAGCCTTCCTCGGAGAACAGAGTCATCAGAACTTCGAAAGCCTTGTCGGGGTTCTGGCAGTCGGTGGTCATGAAGGTGCTGATCTTGACGGACAGGTCGTCACGAACAGCGCAGCCCCAGTTTGCCAGAGGCTCGTACTCAGCCAGAACCATGTTGTCCTGAGCAGCAGCCAGAGTCAGGTGAGCAACACACAGGCCAGCCATAGCTTCGCCGGTCTGGGGAGTCATAACAGCAGCCATGCCGCTGGAGGATGCAGTCCAAGCCATGTCGTTCAGGATCTCTTCCTGATACAGATCGTAGCAGAACTTCATAGCATTGCGGTAATCTTCAGTAGTAGCAGCGTGAGTCAGGGTCTTGCCGTCATCGCTGACAGAGAAGGGACGAGCGGGGTTGTAGTAAGTAAACAGGTTGATCAGCCACAGAACGACCTTAGAAGAGATAACCTTCTGAGAGCCGTACAGAGGCATACCCAGATCCTGGAATGCACGCAGCACTTCCAGCAGCTCGTCGTTGTTGGTGGGCTTCTCCAGGCCAACTTCTTCCAGCCAGTTGGTGTTGATCCACAGCATGTAGTTCAGGTTATCGATCAAGGAAGTCTCGATCATGGGCATACCGTAAACGCCGCCGGTTTCGGGGTCGACCATCTTGGTCAGAACAGTCTTTCTGTCGACCTCAGACAGCTCGTTGTTGATACGATCCCAGAAGATCTTTGCGGGGCCTTCCAGATCGGGCTCGCCATCCTTGTACATGTACTGTGCCAGGTCTACGAAGTAGGGGGGCTCAGCAGTGCCGTACTTTCTCAGGGTGTTGGCGTCCAGATCGACGGCCAGAATGATATCGGGCAGAGCACGGTTTGCGTTGACAGCGGTGGAGATCTGAGTTGCAACGTCGGTACCGCCAGCGTACGTCTGGAAGGTGATCTCAACGCCACACTTCTCCTCGATCCACTTAGTCATCTCGTTGTTGTCGTAGTCCATGATGTATGCGTTAACGGGCAGACCGATGGTCAGCTTGACCTTACCGTCAGCAGTCAGACCGTCGTCACCGTTGCCAGCAGCAGAGCCACCGCCGCATGCGCACAGACCCAGGACCAGAGTCAGTGCCAAGAACAATGCCAAAAACTTTTTCACTTGATTTTCCTCCTCAAAATTTTATGTTGGAAAGGCTGTCGCCTTTTTACATACAACACACAGTTGGCACCTGTCGTGTCGCATAATGGGCAGAGTATGCCCATACTTATCCGTGTTTAAGTTTAACACATTTGGAAAGCAAATACAATATATCGAATCGCACAAAAACAGAGGCTAATTCTTGACAGATTGCACAAAAATGTATGAAAGTATCGAATACTCTGCAGTCTGCACTTATATTTGCAGTTATTTCCCTCTGGATTCTTGACTGTTTCGCAAAAATATGTTACCATTGCCCATGACCTATTAATATGCCGCTGTGGTGGAATAGGTAGACACAAGGGCCACGAGCCCGCACGCTGCCGGCGGCAGATGAAGTGCGGGCGTAGTGTGTGCCGCGGCCGGTGAGCGACGCAGCCGCCCCGTCGGCAAGGAGCACACCGGGTTACCGCAAACGGACGATCAACGCAATAAAACAATTTAACACGCCGGCATGGTGGAATAGGTAGACACAAGGGACTTAAAATCCCTCGGAGTAAAATCCGTACCGGTTCGATTCCGGTTGCCGGCACCAAGATACCCAGCACCCCAAAGGGTGCTGGGTATCTTTTACTTTTATGACTGCAGCGCTGATTGGGTCTTATATAGTTCGGCATAGATGCCGCCCTTTTCCAACAACTGCTCATGAGTACCGCATTCTTTAATTACGCCGTCTGCCACAGAAATAATCCGGTCAGCGTTGCGGATGGTGGACAATCGATGGGCGATGATCAGCGTAGTTCTCCCCTTTGCCAGCGCATCGAATGCCCGCTGGATCTTGGCTTCCGTCACACTGTCCAGCGCAGAGGTCGCCTCATCCAAAATCAGAATGGGCGGATTTTTCAGGAATATCCGGGCAATGGCCACTCGCTGTTTCTGTCCGCCGGGGAGCAGCGTTCCCCGCTCCCCCACATAGGTATCAAAACCCTGGGGCATCGCCATAATATCCTCGTAGATCTCCGCCTTTTTGGCTGCCTCAATGACCTCCTCCTGGGTGGCATCAGGCTTGCCGTAGCGGATATTTTCCAAAATGGTATCGGCAAACAAAAATACATCCTGCTGGACGATGCCGATATTTTTGTGCAACGATCGCTGGGTCACATCCCGGACATCCATGCCGTCAATACGGATGCTGCCGGCGGTGACCTCATAGAACCGGGGTATCAGCTGGCACAGCGTGGTCTTGCCACCGCCGGACGGGCCAACTACCGCCACCGTTTCACCCGGCGCTACCGTCAGGGAAACATCCTGCAGAACATCCAGTTCCCCGTCGTAGGCAAAGGTCACATTCTCCACCACGATCTCGCCCTTAACATCGCAAAGATCCGGGGCATTTTCCTTGTCCTGCAAGGTCGGCTCGGTGTCCATCAGCTCCGCAAACCGCTGCAGACCGGCAAAGCCGTTGGCAAACATCTCGGAAAAAGTCGCCAGCTTGCGCATAGGTGTGATAAATGCCGCGATATATAATGTAAAGGTCAGCAGATCCCGGTAATCCATCTGCCCACGCATAATGAGATAACCGCCGTAGCCGATGATCACCACATTGAGAAATGTGAGCAGAAACTCCATAAAGCCAAAGAATGTACCCATTGCCTTATGGAACTGCCGCTTGGAATACTTATAGACATCGTTGGCCGCATTGAAACGGCTGATCTCTAAGTCCTCGTTGGCAAAGGCTCTTGCGGTACGCATGCCGGAAAGGCTGGATTCGATCTGGGCATTGATATAGCCGGTTTTCTGCTTGACCTCCGCAGAGGAACGGGACATCCGGGTGCGAAGCAGGATCACCACCAGCAAAAACATCGGGATCATCAATCCTACCACCAGCGCCAGCCGCCACTGGATCACCGCCATCACGATCAATGCGCCGATAATGGTGAGTATGGACGTGACCAGATCCTCCGGACCGTGGTGGGCAAGCTCTGTCACCTCGAAAAGATCGTTGGTCAACCGGCTCATCAGCTGACCGGTGCGGTTACGGTCGTAAAAATCAAAATTCAGCTTTTGCAGATGGGCAAACAGATCCGCCCGGATATCCGCCTCCACACGGATGCCGAAGGTATGCCCGTAATAGCAGATCACAAACTGCAAAAAAGAGCGGATCACATAGCAGCCAAGCAGCGCCGCTATAATAACAAAGAAAGTCTTGTACAGCTGCGCCGGCAGCATTTCATATAGAGCGTGCCGGGTCACCAGGGGAAAGCACAGATCCACCGCTGCGATCAGCATGGCGCACAGCATATCCACCGCAAACAGACCCTTATGATTTTTGAAATACCCCAAAAACGCTAAGATCGGGGATTTGAAATTCTTTTTCATACACATTCCTCCGTTATGCTGATTATACATCGGATCGGCGGATTATGCAACAAGCAGCAAAAAACGGATCTCCTGAGAGATCCGTTTTTCTTATTTCAGCAATTTGGAATACCCCTTGCCGTATTGCACACACCGGGATACCCGGCTGAGGGTGGCAGAGGATATTTTGGCATCTGCCATGACCTGATTGTAGGTCTTGCCCTCCAGCAACAGCTTTGCCGCATAGCAGCGCTCTGCCATATTCTCCAATTCCTTGGCGGTGCAAAGATCCTCCATCAGCGCCAGCAGATCCTCCGGATCGTTCAGCTGGGCAAGCAGGTGGATCAGTTCGGTAACACGTGCATTCTCTCCCATCAGAATTTCTCCTGTGTACCCCGGAGGAAACTCCGGGTCTTTTCGCTTTGGGGATCGTCAAATATCTGCTCCGGCGTGCCTATTTCCTCAATAACGCCGTCCGCCATATAAATGACCACATCCGCCACGTTCCGGGCAAATTCCATTTCGTGGGTCACCACTACCATGGTACGGTCTGCGCCTTTGAGCTCCCGGATGACCCGGAGAACTTCTCCGGTCAGCTCCGGATCCAGCGCAGAAGTTGGCTCGTCAAAGCACAGAATTTCCGGCTGCAGTGCCAGCGCACGGGCGATGGCAACACGCTGCTGCTGACCGCCGGAAAGCTGGTGGGGATAGTTGTCCATCTTGTTGCCAAGACCCACCTGCGCCAGCAGTTCCTCACCCCGCTGTTTCAGTTCTTCCGCAGTTCCCTGCTTCAAAAGCCGGGGCGCCAAAGTAACGTTTTCCAAGGCGGTGTACTGGGGGAACAGATTAAAACTTTGGAACACCAAACCGAAGTGCAAACGGTTTTCCCGGATCTGCTGGTCGGTGTACTTGGTCTGATTGGTGAACAGCACCTTGCCGTCCACTAAAATCTGTCCCTCATCCGGTGTTTCCAGGAAATTCAGACACCGCAAAAGGGTGGTCTTGCCACTACCGGAGGATCCTATGATCGCCAGCACTTGTCCTTTTTCCAAGGAAAAGCTGACATCTTTTAACACCTTTGTTTTGCCAAAGGATTTTTTCAGATTCTTAACTTCCAACAGTGCCATATCTTAACTCCTGAAATAGTTCAGCTTCTTTTCTGCCCGGGCAAACAGCACCGTCAGCAGACCGTTGAACACCAAATAGAACAGACCCGTGTAGAACAGCGGCCAGATCAGACCCTTCTTGATAAAGGACTCACCTGCCCAAATAATCTCATAGATAGAGATGATACGAGCCAAAGACGTATCCTTGACCAAGGTGATGATCTCGTTGCTCATAGGCGCCATAATACGCTTGACCACCTGCAGCAGAACCACCTTAAAGAATATCTGCGTCCGGGTCATGCCCAGCACCTGACCTGCTTCATACTGACCCTTGGCGATGGACTCGATACCACCACGGTAGATCTCTGAGAAATAGCAGGCATAGTTCAGCGCAAATGCCACGATGGTGGCAGTAAACCGGGGCATAGCCGGCAAGCCGAATATGAGACCAGGCCCATAAAATATAATGATAAGCTGGAGCATCAGCGGTGTTCCACGGATGACCCAGACCAACCCTCTGGACAGCGCCTTTAACGGTGCAAATCGGCTCATAGAGCCAAAGCAGATCACCAGGCCCAAAGGGATCGAAAATAACAGCGTCAGAGAAAATACTTTCAGCGATTCGCCAAAGCCCTCCAGCAGCTGTAATGTTACCGGCCAAAACATACGATTACCTCTTAATAAGACTTCTTTTTATACCGGCAGTTTCGCCGGTAAACGCAGTATTGCAGGGGAGGATCTCCTCCCCTGCAAGTGATATTTACAAATTACTCAGCCAGGGTCAGCTCGTACTTCTGTGCCAGCTGCTCCAGAGTGCCGTCAGCCTTCAGATCCTCCAGGAACTGATTCAGCTTTGCGGTCAGGTCAGAACCCTTGCGGAATGCAACGCCGTACTCTTCCTCGGACAGGTTGATGCCCTTTGCCAGATCAGCATAGTCGGTGCCTTCACCGGTCATGGCATTTGCCATGGTGATGTCGATGACACAGCCGTCAGCAGTGCCGGCAGCAACTTCCATCAGTGCGCCTGCCTGATCCTGCTTGGAAACCGTCTTCAGACCAGCCTCTTCAGCAACGCTCTGACCGGCAGAACCTTCCTCAACTGCGAAGGTCAGATCCTTCATGCTCTCAACATCGGTGTAGTTAGCAACCTTGTCAGCCTTCATAACAACCACCTGTGCGTTCAGAACATAAGGATCGGAAACGCTGGCATTGTTCTTTGCCTCGTCGGTGATGGTCATGCCGTTCCAGACAACGTCGATGTTCTTGGAATCCAGCTCAAAGAACTTCTTGCCCCAGTCGCCGATCACGAAGAACTCGCACTCTACATCCAATTCCTCTGCGAACAGACGAGCCAGTTCAGCGTCGAAGCCGGTCCACTCGCCGTTGTCGTCCTTGTAGTCCATGGGAGCGTAGTCGGTGATGCCGACGATCAGCTTGCCCTGCTGAGCGATGTATGCGGAATCAGTCAGTGCTTCGGTGGTATCGGGTTCGTTGGTGGGTTGCTGGCCGCAAGCTGCGAAGCAAGCGCATGCCAGAGTCAGTGCGAGAATCAGTGCAATAATCTTTTTCATTTTTCATCATTTCCTTTCGGTTTTGTTTTGGATGTCTGCATTATACTTTACTTCGCTAAAGTTGTAAAGTGTTTTTTCGCATTTTCTTTTCATTTTGTAGTTTTTTACATTTTCGTCAGTTTTTGCAATGTGTTTTTGGTTATTTTAACCAACGCTACCGCCCGTTTCCCCTATTCTCAAGTCCTTTTCTCTGTGATATACTATATTTATACATAGATAAGGGGGCATTTATAATGTTTCGAAGATTCTTACTGTGCGCCATGGCGCTTTTCCTGCTGGTCGCTCCTCTGGGAGTCACCGCCCAGACCGCAGAAATAAACGAACAAGCGGCGCAGGCGCTGATCGACGCCCATACCTACGGCATTACCGTTGACATTTCCCAGACCGGTCTGAAGCGTTCTTCCCTGGAGGCGCTGTTCGATCAATTGTATGACAGTGGTCAGCTGCCTTGGTATGCCGGAGAAAGATATACATACCATTACGATACAGATACTTATAATGTAGTGGACTTCACCCCGGATCTGATGGACAGCGAAACATATAACCGGGCGCTGTACGAACAAAAGGCAGCGGAATTTTTGCAAGCCTACGTCAAGGACTATATGGATCCGGTGCAAACCGCCCTTGCCATCCACGATGGTCTGATCGTCAACTGCATTTACGACGAGACCTTAGCCAAGAACACCGGCTATGACCTGCTGGTCAACGGCAGTACCGTCTGTCTGGGTTATGCCCAGGCATATCAGGATCTGCTGTCCCGGGTGGGTATTCCGAGTATAATCGTCACCAGCGAGCCCATGGAGCATGCATGGAATCTGGTGGAACTGGACGGACAGTGGTATCACGTGGACGTCACATGGGACGACCCCACGCCGGACAGCTACGGCTATGTGAATCACGAATATTTCCTGCTCACCGACGAGGAGATCGCTGCCGGTGATGAGCCGCACTACGATTGGGAAACCGACATCACCTGTACCGACACCCGGTTTGCCGACGGCTTTTGGAGAGACACAACCAGTCAGATCTGTTTTGATGATAACCAAACAGCCTACTATCTGTACACCGAGGATTGGGACAATTATATTTATGCCTACGATCTGGCTGACGGCACAGAGGAATTGATCTACACCGAGTCGGAGGATTACATTAATATCGGCTCCGGTCGTTATTGCTACAGCCACGGCAGTTTGTCCTATTGGAACGATCGTCTTTATTATAATAAGATGGATGCGCTGATTTCCATGGACACAGACGGTGAGGATCGAGAAACCGAATACCGCTATGACGCCGCCGGCAACGGGCAATACCTGAGCCACTGTTATGTCCACAACAACCGGCTATATGCCACCACCGCTGACCACGATGGCAACCAAAGCAGCTTTACAGAAAGTCTGTCCGCCGCCGGCTACCATGTCCATAGCTACACCGCCCAGGACATGGCGCCCAACTGTACCGACCCCGGCTATACCTTATATACCTGCGAATGTGGTCTGACCGCAAAAGCCGACTACCTTGCGCCCACGGGTCACGATTACGAAAAGGTCTCCAGTCAGATCGCCACTTTCTGGAGCGACGGCTGGAACGAGGAGTCCTGCCGGATCTGCGGCGACACCCTCACCACCACCCTATACCAACTCGATTTCGCCGAATGGGTAACGGATAATCCCGGTATCTGTTCCGCAGTGGTCATCGGTTTGATCTACCTTTGTCTGAATTTCCGCAAAAAGAAAGTAAAGGCTTAAATGGTTGTTATATTTAACATATTTTAACGGTGTTTATCACAATTATCTTATAATTTAACAATTTTTTTCATTTTATCTCTTATTGCGGTTGATTTTTTACGCAGTATGCAGTATGATATGCAGTGATATTAACTCTAAAGGAGAGGATATACATGATCATTACGCAGAAAAAACCCATTGAAGAAGTCATGGCCATGGTTGGCGATGCCAAAACCGTGGCTATCGTCGGCTGCGGCAGCTGTGCTACCGCTTGTCAGACCGGCGGCGAGCCTCAGATCGCAGAGCTGACTGCCGTTCTGGAGCAGGCCGGCAAAAAGGTAGTGGCTACCACCGTCGCTGACTACTGCTGCATGAACTTGGGTGTTAAGACCAAGATGAAAGCTATCAACGCCGCTGACCCGGACTGTGTTGTATGCATGAGCTGCGGCGACGGTGTGCAGTGCGTGGCAAAAAACGCCAACAACAAGCCCACCTACCCCTCCAACGATACCATGTATCTGGGCGAGGCTGTCCGTTTCGGTGTTTGGGAAGAAGCCTGCCGCTTCTGCGGTCAGTGTGTGCTGGGCTCTACCGGCGCAATTTGCCCTATCACCCAGTGTGCCAAGAGCCTGGTCAACGGACCTTGCGGCGGTCAGAAAAACGGCAAATGCGAAGTCAACCCTGAGAACGACTGCGCATGGATCAAGATCTACGAGCGTCTGCAGGCTACCAATCAGCTGGAAAAGCTGATGCAGACCCGTGAGGATAAGGGTTACGAGAAGGTCGCTTATCCCAGAACTATCAGCTTGAGGGGGAATAAATAATGAGCAATCTGAAAGAAGCACTGGAATCCGGCAAGTTTGGCGTAACTGCCGAGATGGCGCCCCCCAAGGGTTATGACTTTACCGAGCAGATGGAGGCCGCTGAAGTTCTCCGTGGTAAGGTCCACGCTGTGAACGTTACCGATATGCAGAGCGCCTGTCTGAAGGCTACCGGACTTGGCCTTTGCATTAAGCTGAAGCAGGCTGGTATCGACCCCATTCTGCAGATCACCGGCCGTGACCGTAACCGTATGGCAATCATGGGCGATGTGCTGGCGGCTGCCGGCTTTGGCATCGACACCATGCTGGCGCTGACCGGCGACCACCCCGTGGTGGGCGACTGCAAGAACGCAAAGCCTGTTTACGATTTGGACTCTGTTGGTATTCTGAAAATGCTCTCCAAGATGGAGCAGACCGGCTGCGATTGCGGCGGCAACGAGATCGTAGGCGGCGCACCTCAGTTCTACAAGGGCGCATCCGTCACCCCGCTGTATGACCCCATGTTCCTGCAGGTAAACAAGCTGCGCCAGAAGGTGGAAGCCGGCGCAATGTACGTACAGACCCAGGGCATTTTCGACCTGGATGTGCTGAAGCGTTTCCTGGAGATGGTGGATAAGGCAGGCATCAAGACCCACATCATGGCAGGCATCATCCCCCTGAAGGGCGCAGGCGGCGCAAAGTACATGAACCAGAATGTTCCAGGCATCGCCGTTCCCCAAGACATGATCGACAAGCTGGAAGCCGCCGCCGCTGAGGGCAAGGCAAAGGGTGTCAAGGGTCTGCCTGCAAAGCTGGGTATGGAAATGGCTGCAGAAATGATCGCAAAGATCAAGGACGAAAAGCTGTGCGACGGCGTCCACGTTATGGCCATCGGCGCAGAAAAGAGCGTTCCCACCATTCTGGAAATGGCCGGCATCTCTGTGTAATTACATAAGCAAAAGCCGCTGTGGTTTTCCCCACAGCGGCTTTCTTTTATTATAATAATGTTTCGATCCTATTAAGCATATCCTCTGCTTTTTCGCAGAAATACTTGCCGCCCGCTTCCTCCAGACATGCCCGGTCACGGAAACCCCAAAGTACGCTCAAACAAGGCACGCCTGCGTTTTGCGCCGTCAGTACATCCACTTCACTGTCGCCCACATAAACGCACCGGTCAACACCGATTGCAGCCATCGCCCGGTGCACCATATCCGGGGCAGGCTTGCGGGGGCAATCCGGCGTAACACCCTGGGCATATACCGTGCCAAAATATTTTTCGCACAGCGCTTTCACCGCCGGGTCAGGCTTGTTGGACACAATGGCAACGGGATACCGAGCAGCGATAGCTTCCAGTGCTTCCGTCACACCGGGATAGGGTTTTGCCGAGCCGTCCACACAAATTGCATTATATAGCTTTTGGTATGCCTGCAAGACTTCCTCCAGCGGCGGATCGTTCTCCTTGCCGGGGAGCGCCTTTTGCACCTGCACACGAGCGCCGTTGCCTACAATGCGGCGGATCTCCTCTTTCGTCCGCTCCGGACAGCCGAATTGACGCAGGATCTGGTTGGTCGCCTGATAAAGATCATCCAGCGTGTCCAGCAGTGTGCCGTCCAGATCAAACAAAATGCCGACCTTCAAATCACACACCTCGGTTTTTCAGCACCCGGATGTCCTCGCCCACAAAGGTCATGCCCTTAAAGCTGCCCTGCAGTCGGGATGCGATCTGGGGAGAATAGCGCTGGGCGATCTCCTCTGCGTTCAGGTTGGTGGAGATGATCATGCTCTTTTCCTCCAGCAGCCGCTGGTTCAGCAGGTCATACAGCGCAGCCGTCACAAAACCGCCGGGCATCTCCGTACCCAAATCATCAATGATCAGTAGGTCGGTGGCGGCAAATTTCTCCGCATCTGCCCGGCTCTGCTCATCGGGATTGAACCGATTCTTTTCCAGCTTGGCAAACAGCCGAGGGGCGCTTTCGTATGCCACAGAGTAACCCTGATCCGTCACCGCATTGGCGATGCACGCAGACAAGAATGTCTTGCCCAGACCCGTGCCACCCACAAACAGCAAATTGCCCACACCGGGAGCGAATGCGCCGGCATAAGCCTGGCAACGCTCCAAGGTCTTTGCCATGATCTGCCGATGGCTTGCGCCGTAGGCTCTGTCCACCCGGTCGGAATAATAATCCAACCGGAAATTCTCAAACCGCTCCTGACCGGTGGTCAGCTGGCTCAACTGCTCACGCTGCGCCTGCCGGCAAAGCTGCTGCAAGCAGCCGCACATCGTGCTGCCCACATAGCCACTGCCGCCACACTGGGGGCAGACGGGCGTCTCGTCCAGGAAGTCCGGGGTAAAATTCTCTGCCACCAGCTTGGCACGCTCCTGCTGTAAAGCAAGATTCGCCTGCTTCACTTCCTCCATGGCTGCCACCGCATCACCGCCTTGGGTAAACACGGTCTGCGCCGCCACGGTCATGGACAAACGCAGCTGCTTATCCAGCTCTTTCAGCAGGGGCAGTTTGGCATACGCTTCCTGCAAATTCTGGCGGTACTGAGATTCTCTGTCCGCCTTTTTCTCTGCCAGCCGCTGACGGGCCAGCTTTACAATCTCCGCACTATAGGGCATATCTTATCCCTCCCGCAGTAATCTTTGAATATTCTCCAGTTCCGCTGCGCCCAGCTGACCGGAGGCGCCCTTGGGCGCTTTGGGTTTCTTATCCTGATTGGTGATCTGCTCCGCTGTCATCAGACCAGACTCAAACCACCGGGTCATGATCTTATTCATATACGCCCAGTTCAGACCGCCGGTATTCAGGCAAGTCCGGTCATAGGCGATGGCAACCGCATCCATATCGAAGCCCATGTCCAGCCACTGCTGGGCGTACTTCTCCTCACCGGGAGTCAGGTTTCTGCCCCGGATCTGCAATGTCTGCATCAGCTTGCCCAGCCGGGAGTTGCGTTCCTGCTGGATCTGCATGTATGCAGCAGCCTCCTCCGGCTCAATGATACCTCGCTCCGCCCATGCGTAAGCTTCCTTTTCAATGGTACGCAAGGAGGGATTGCGCAGGCTGCCACGCTCTCTTGCACGGTTGCGGCAATAGTTGACCAGCAAGCAAACCGTTTCCGGATCCATACCCAAATACCTTACAAAGCTCAGAATGATCTTTAGCTCCTCGGTATTGAGATTTCTGCCCAAAAGTCTTTGCACCTCGCCATACAGAGAACGGAAACCCTTGTCCGTTTCTGCCGCCTGATAAACGTCCTTTTCCGTATAGGTGGGGCGCTCTCCGGCGATCACCTGCCGGCGATTCTCCTGCCACAAACCCAACTGCCGCAGAGTTGCGCCGGCGCTTGCCAGTCGGCTCTCATTCAGCCGCAGGGCTTGCGCCGCATCTGCCGGGTCGTTTCCGTTTCGCAAATATAAGTACAAAAGTGCAGCATCGCCGCTGGCAGCACCCAGCAGCTTTCGCATGTCGCTTCGTTCAATTGTCAGTTCCTCTGTGAGCATAGTCATTTCCTCAAAAATAGTCATTTGCTGACATTATATCATAGGTTTTTCCCCCATACAACGGCTTTTCACGGAAGTTTTTGGAGAAAAACGCTGCCTTTTTTTGGTAGGCTACAGCATGTTGTGGTTGCAAAAAATTATGGACACAAAAAACTGCCACCCGTCAGGGTGGCAGTAATGTTATCTTGCGGTACGGCCGCTGATGCTGTTGACGGAGAAAGCGCCAATCGCAGCCTGGGATGCGGAAACCTCCTCCAGCTGCGCAGCGCTGGTATTAACGATTCGACGAGCGCAGAGATAATATTCGCTGAAATAATGGTCATCCAGATCCGCATATTCAATACCGGAGTGACCGGCATGAATGATCTGATTGTTACCAACATAAATGCCCACATGGGATGCGGGATAGGGCTCCCAGTACTCCCGGAAGAAAATCAGATCGCCTACCTGCAGACCCTCTTTTGCCACAACGATTCCGTCCTGCAGCTGGGTGCTGGCGGTACGGTGCAGGTCAATGCCATGCTCGGCATACAGATAAGAAGTCAGACCGGAGCAGTCAAAGCCGTAAGGGCCACGGCTGCCGTATATGTAAGGCTCGCCCAGTTGCTCTCTTGCAAGAGCAAACAGAGAGTGCCGCAGCACCAGCGCATCCTCGTGCGCCGTGTAAGTCATGGTGCAGGTCTCACCGGAGCCCGCCTGGCAGTTTACATAATACTTACCGTCATCTGTATATTCAACTTGGGACTTTGCGATATAGCCCGTCATGTCGTAACAATCGACCTTGTAGAAGTCTCGCTTCTCACCCAAAACAGTGATTTCCGTGCCGTCGATCATCTGACCGATTACAGTAGAGGATGTGTAGTAGCTCTTGCGGACAACTGTGGTCATGGTCTCGTTGGACTGCTCCGCCTCTGCAACTGCCAAAGGCAGCACCATAGGCAGAACACACAAAATACCAACGATCAGGCTAAGGATTCGCATGCCCAGCGTACGGGTTTTTTGCATAAACACCTTTCCTTTCATGGTTGCAAACTCATTTCTAAAAGGTTACAACCAGTTACGAATTATAGCATGTTCGTTACTATTTGTCAACCCTTTTTGTGTCGCAAACCGATGTCCGTCCCTATCTGTTCCATGTTTTGACCGCAATTTTTCCCGCCCGGTGGAGGACATGCCCCCTATTTTGCCCACAAAAGTGCCGCTCTGAGGAAAATACCTCACAGCGGCAAAAGATTACAAATTTATCAGTTTTCCATTTGCTTGCCAAGAAACCCGGCAACGGTCTGTGCAAGGCGCTGATCAGCCTCTGCCAAAGGCTGACTGTCCTCACCCAGCAGCAGCAAAACGCAGCCCATCAGATCGCCTTGACTGAGAATCGGGGCAGCCACACCCAAATGGTACTTTTCGGAGCTTTCCGTTGCCCGGAGCATGGTGTCGCCTGTCTGATAGCGATAGTTTTTCCGCTGCTCCATGAGTTTGTCCAGTTCCTGGGAGTTGGGTTTGTCCATCAGCTCTCGCTTAGGTGCGCCATGGAGGGCAATAATACTGTCCCGATCCGCCACAGCCGCCACATGACCGGTGTTGGCGCCGATGGATTCGCAGATCTGGGCCGCGAAGTCCTGCAGATCCCCCATAGGAGAGTACTTGCGGAAAATCACGCCCCCATCCTTCTCGGTATAAATTTCCAGCGGATCTCCCTCACGGATTTTGAGGGTGCGTCTGATTTCTTTGGGAATTACAATACGCCCGAGGTCATCCACCCGACGGACGATACCAGTTGCTTTCATATATATCTATCTCCTTGTTATAAATTTTTACAAATTACGCTGTTAGTATCTGTAAAAGGCAGGAGATTATACTGCCGGATTTTTTCGTGTATGGTTATTTGTCCAATGATTTCCGATAGACGGACGGAGAAACACCGTATCTTTTCAAAAACGCCCGGTTAAATGTCCGAATCGTTGGAAACCCGGACATATTTGCGACCTCGGTTATGGAATAGTTTTTGTTTTTTAAAATTTTCTCCGCTTCCGTAAGGCGCAGGGAGTTTACATAATCACAGAACTTCATAGAAATACGGGTGTTGAAAATGTGAGATACACAGCTACGACTGATGGAAAGGGCCTGCGCAACCATTTCAACAGTAAGGTCTTCTTTGTAGTGATTGGCACAATACTGCAGGATCTTCAGCACATTATCCCGCAAAGTACTCGTCTTTTCAATATTATAAAAAGGTATCAGCTTTCCGAAAAGAGCGGTCAGATAGGCTGCGATAACATCGCTGTATCCATCCCGGATGTATTCGCGGTATGCGGTTTCCAGCAAATAGCTGACCCCGTCGTCCTCCCCTTCGGGGAAACGATACATCGCACTGTCCGGTACGCCTTTCATGAAAATCTCATTATACCGCAAAAAATCGGAGGACTTCATGATCAGAACCAGATATTCACCACCCCAAAAATCCGCATATTGATGCACCTGATTTGGAAAAACGAGGAACCAGGAACGGTCTGTCAAGGTATACTTTTTGCCATCACAATAAGCTGTTCCGCTGCCGCTTTTTACATAAACCAGTTCAATATCATCGTGGATGTGTGCCGGAAAATTCAGGACCGCACCTTTTCGAAAATCTATCCGTGATTTTGTTTCTCGAAAAATCTGTTGCACATTTCTCACCTACATCTGCATTTATTGTCCGAAAACACAGCGTTTTTTTCTTGTATAATAGCACAAATCGTCTTATAATACAACAAAAAATACTAAGGAGGACTTGCAACCTATGAATATCCAGCACAAAAGCAGCAAAGTTAAAGCAGATAAATGGGCAAGGTACAGGTATAATCTTACCACCAATATGGGCGCAGACGGAAAACGGCTAACAGGCTGTGCTGAGCATATCGCGCTGTCGAGAAACGTGGCTGCCGAGGGCATGGTGCTGCTGGAAAACAACGGTCTCCTGCCGTTGAAAGAGGGAACTGCGGTAGCGCTCTTCGGTGTGGGCACATTGGAATATATCCAGGGTGGCGGCGGCAGCGGCCTCGTGTTCCCTGCCTATGTGCGCAACCTCTATGAGGGATTCCGGGAAAAAGCCCCCCGTATCCGCGTTTTTGAACCGCTGTCCCAGTTTTACTATGATTACGCCGCGCCCAGGATCGCAGCGCAGGAAAGAAAGAGCGTTTTGGATGTGCCTCCGGTCCTTCCTGAGCCCGCCATTCCTACTGAACTCCTTGCCGAAGCAGCGGAATATGCTGATGTGGCGATTATCGCTATCCACCGTTACTCCGGTGAGGGTTGGGATCGCAGCGCCCAAAAGGGCGATTTCTATCTGACCGACGAGGAACAGAAACTGGTGGACGATGTGACCGCAGTGTTTTCCCACAGTGTGGCAGTCCTGAATGTGGGCGGCATGGTGGATGTAAGCTGGATCCGGGAAAATCCCAAGATCGACGGCGCTCTGCTGGCCTGGCAGGCCGGTATGGAGGGTGGTCTTGCCATCGCTGACATCCTTTGCGGCGTTGTTAACCCC
>JAZRQK010000017.1:0-13386 GCA_045649665.1 Faecousia sp.
TGGCAATCGTGTCAACATCCCCAGCTTCCTGGTGAAGCCCGGTGATGTGGTTGCTGTCTGTGAGAAGAGCGTTTCCAATGCTTTCTTTAAGGCACTGAAGGAAGCTGACGCTTTCGTTGCTGCTCCCAAGTGGCTGGATCGTGACAAGAACAATCTTGTCGGCAAGGTCGTTGCAATGCCCACTCAGGCTGATATCGACTTTGAGATCGCTGTCCACCTGATCGTCGAGTTGTACTCCAGATAATCGACACCCGAATCGTTCGTATGTGCTTTTGTGGGTGCATTCTACACCCACACACTTCAAAAAGGAGGGTTAAGATTCTATGGTAGAAATTGAAAAGCCTCGCATTACCTGCTTTGACTCCGTTGAGGATCCTTCCTACGGCAAGTATGTCGTAGAGCCTCTGGAGCGTGGTTATGGCATGACTCTGGGTAACTCCCTGCGTCGGATCATGCTCAGTAGCCTGCCCGGCTACGCTGCGACTTCCGTAAAGATCGCCGGCGTGCAGCATGAGTTCTCCACCATCCCCGGTGTCACCGAGGATGTCACTGAGATCGTTCTGAATGTAAAGCGTCTGATCCTGAAGCTGCACGCTCAGGGCCCCAAGACCGTTTACATCGACGCAGTTGGCCCCTGTGAGGTCACTGCAGCCGACATCAACGCAGATGCTGAGGTTGAGATCCTGAACCCCGAGCTGCATATTTGCACGCTGGGTGAAGGCGCGACATTTAATATGGAAATCACTTTGTCCCAGGGCCGTGGCTATGTCCAGGCTGACCGGAACAAGACCGCACAGACTGTGATCGGTGTGATTCCCATTGACTCCATTTATTCCCCTGTTAACAAGGTGAATTATTCCGTGGAGCCCACCCGAGTCGGCGACAAGACCGACTTCGACAAGCTGACCCTTGAGGTCTGGACCGATTCCACTATCTCCGCCAAGGACGCCGTGTCCCTGGGCGCAAAGATCCTCTCCGACCACCTGACAGTGTTCACCAACCTGTCTGACACCGTAGGCTCCGGCTCTACTGTGGTGGAAAAGAGCTCCGACCGTCCCGACACCAAGCTGGCAATGACCATTGATGAGCTGGATCTGTCCGTCCGTAGCTTCAACTGCCTGAAGCGCGCTAATATCAACACCGTGGCTGACCTGATCAGCAAGACCGGTGAGGATATGATGAAGGTGCGTAACATGGGTAAGAAGTCTTTGGACGAGGTGCAGAAGAAGCTGGAGATGATGGGCTTGTCCCTGGCCAGCGAGGATTCTGGCAGCAACTGATAATAGGAGGAAACGTAAATGTTTGGTACTCGTAAGCTGGGCAAGACCAGCGCACAGAGAAAAGCCATGCTGCGTCAGCAGGTCACCGATCTGCTGGACAACGGCAAGATGGAGACCACCTTCTATCGCGCTAAGGAAGTGCAGCCCATGGTCGAGAAGATGATCACCCTGGGCAAGAAGGGCGGCCTGTTCAACTACCGCAGAGCTATGGCTTATATCACCCGTGAGGACGTGGTGAAGAAGCTGTTTGACGAGATCGCTCCCAAGTACGCTGACCGTAACGGCGGCTACACCCGAGTGACCCGTACTGGCGCACGCCGTGGCGACGCTGCTGAGATGGCAGTGATCGAGCTGGTGTAATCCGGATATAGCACAATAAAAGAGCGTACTGCTTCGGCAGTACGCTCTTTTTTATATGCATTTAAAGTGCTATATTTATAGCGTTTTTCACGAACTTCCCACCACCCAGAATTCGGCATGTTTACCACACAAGAACATGGATTTTTGTGGGAAATACACAATTTACGGATTTCACAAATTAGCCATTGAAATCTGACTGTTATTCGTTTATAATGTCCTTATATGGTACAAAAGTACCAAACCAATGGAAGGTGCGCCTTCCCGAAAGGAGTTCAATTCATCATGTACACAGCTAATTCTATCCGTAACATCTGCCTCCTTGGCCATAGCGGCAGCGGCAAGACTGCCCTGGCGGAGAGCTTGCTTTATATGACCGGCGTGATCGACCGCATCGGCAAGAACGCAGACGGCAATACCGTTTGTGACTATGATCCGGAAGAAATCCGCAGAAATATTTCTATCTCTGCCTCTGTTGTACCTTTGGAATATAAGAATACCAAGATCAACCTGATCGACGCTCCCGGCAGCTTTGACTTCTCCGGCGCTGTGGTAGAGGCTTTGCGTGCGGCTGACGCTGCGATTCTGGTCTGCTCTGCCAAGGACGGTATTACCGTTGGCTTCGAGAAGGCCTGGAAATACTGCGAGGAGCGCAATATGCCCCGTTTCGTCTACATCTCCAAGGTAGACGAGGATAACTCCGACTACAATGCCACCTTCAACGCTCTGCGTGAGAAATACGGCAATAAGATCGCGCCCGTGGTGGTTCCCATTTGGGACGCTTCCCGTAAGGTCACCGGCATCATCGACGTGCTGAACAAGCGTGCCTACGAGATGCAGAACCTGAAGCGTGTGGAAATCGAAGTGCCCGAGGGCAAGGAAGAGGTCATCACCGAGTTCAATGATGCGCTGAAGGAATCCGTTGCGGAGACCAGCGAGGAGTTCATGGACAAGTTCTTTGGCGGCGAGGACTTCACCTATGCTGAGATGATTAAGGGTATGCACAAGGGTGTCATCGACCAGACCCTGTATCCCGTTCTGTGCGGCTCCGGCATGACCTGCCTGGGCAGCCTGATGCTGATGGATCATATTATCGACCTGCTGCCCAACCCCGTAGAGGGCAACTACCATAAGGCTACCTTGGCAGACGGCACTACCGAGGAATTCGTGGTTTCTCCCGGCGGTGTTCCCTCCGCATTTGTATGGAAAACCGTTTCCGACCAGTACGGCAAGTACTCCTACATCAAGGTGCTCTCCGGCACTATCACTTCTGATACCACTCTGGTCAACGCCCGTACCGGCGAGACCGAGAAGCTGGGTCGTCTGTACGCTATGTGCGGCAAGAAGGCTTCTGAAGTCAAGGAACTCTCCTGCGGCGACATCGGCGCCATCGGCAAGATGGATAAGGTCAAGACCGGCGATACCCTGTGTGACCCCCGTAAGGTGGTTTCCCTGAAGGGTCTGCCCTATGCCAGCGCTTGCTATTCCATGGCTATCGCTCCCAAGACTAAGGGTCAGGAGGAAAAGGTTGCAGCCGGCCTGAACCGTCTGAACGAGGAAGATCCCTCCTTCAGCTTTGTCAACAACGCAGAGACCCGTCAGCAGGTGCTGTCCGGTCTGGGCGATCAGCAGTTGGATGTGCTGGTAGCCAAGCTCAAGAGCCGCTTTGGCGTGGACGCTGTCCTCAGCCCGGCAAAGGTTGCTTACCGTGAGAAGATCAAGAAAAAGGTGGAGGCTCACGGCCGTCATAAGAAGCAGACCGGCGGCTCCGGTCAGTTCGGCGATGTCTGGGTGCGTTTCGAGCCTCAGGAGGAGCAGGACGAGCTGATTTTCGCCGAGGAAGTGTTCGGCGGCTCTGTGCCCAAGAACTTCTATCCCGCAGTTGAAAAGGGTATTCAGGAGGCAGTGCTGAAAGGCCCGCTGGCAGGTTACCCCATGGTGGGTTTGAAGGCTGTGCTGTACGATGGTTCTTACCACCCCGTTGACTCCAACGAAATGGCATTTAAGCTGGCAGCGATTTTGGCCTTCAAGGAGGCTATGCCCAACGCTATGCCCACGCTGCTGGAGCCCATCGGCGCACTGGCAGTTACCGTTCCCGAGAGCTATGTTGGCGATGTCATGGGCGATTTGAGCAAGCGCCGCGGCCGTCCTCTGGGTATGACCCCCAATGCCGACGGCGACACCGTGGTGGAGGCAGAAGTCCCCATGGCAGAAATGGGCAGCTACTGTATCGACCTGCGTGCCATGACCCAGGCTCGCGGCAGCTTCACACTGGAGTTTGTTCGTTACGAGGAAGTCCCCAAGGCCAACCAGCAAAAGATCATCGACGAGGCAAAGAAGGACGAGGACTAATTGCATACAAGAATCGGCACGGATTTCTCCGTGCCGATTTTTTGCTGGAAATAAGCCGCGATTTGTGCTATGATAATTGTAATTAGATAGATTATCTTTGTCATTCCGAGCGAAGTGAAACGAAGTCGAGGAATCTACGCATTGTCGTAACTGATAAGCAGACATTAGGTGCGTAGATCCCTCGGTGCGCCTGCGGCTTACTCGGGATGACAACATACGAGGAGAAATACTATGCTTCCTGAAGCCTTTTTGAATCGAATGAAAAACCAGCTGGGTACAGAATATCCGGCTTTTTTGGAGAGCCTGGAGCGCCCCAGAGCGGTAGCGCTGCGGTTTAATCCTCTGAAAGGGGAGAAACCACAGTTGCCTTTTGTAGGTGACAGTGTACCCTGGGAGCCTATGGGTTATTATTACGACCCCCAGTCCCGACCCGGTCTGCACCCCTACCATGAGGCAGGCGTATACTACTTACAAGAGGCCAGCGCCATGGCGCCGGTGGCACTGCTTGACCCCCAGCCGGGAGAACGGATCTGCGACCTCTGCGCCGCCCCCGGCGGCAAGTCCACCCAAATCGCCGGCAGGCTGGCGGGAGAGGGTTTTCTGCTGTGCAACGAGATAAACCCCAAGCGGGCAAAGATCCTCAGTCGTAACATTGAGCGGCTGGGCGTCGGCAACGCTTTGGTGACAAATGAACACCCCCAGCGGCTGGCTGACCGGCTGTCCGGCTATTTTGACCGGGTGCTGATCGATGCCCCTTGCTCCGGCGAGGGCATGTTCCGCAAAGAGGAGGCGGCTGTGACGGACTGGAGCGAGGAAACCGTGCAAATGTGCGCCCGGCGGCAGCTGGAGATCCTGCGCTCCGGCGCAGAGCTGGTGCGTCCCGGCGGACGGCTGGTGTACTCCACCTGCACCTTCGCCCCGGAGGAAAACGAGCAGGCCATTGCCGCATTTTTGCAGGAACACCCGGACTTTGTACCGGAGCAGGTGTCTGCCCCTTGGTTTACTGCGGGAGAAAACGGAACCTTCCGGATGTGGCCGCATAAGCTGTTAGGGGAGGGGCATTTTGCCGCAGTTCTGCGAAAAACCGGTGACTGTGACACCGATGCCCCCCAGCGACCTGCACAAAAGCTGCCGAAAGAGTGGACGGAATTTGCCCAAAAGCTGGATATTCGCCTGCCGGCAGGCGTTGCGGTGGCTTTTGGTCAAAGTCTGTATTGGGCGCCGGTGTCCATGCCGGACATTGGTGGACTGAAGGTAATGCGTCCGGGCTTGGAGTTGGGCGAGGTAAAGAAAGGCCGCTTTGAGCCTGCCCATGCCCTTGCCCTGTGGTTGCGAAATGCGGTTACGGAAATGGACATTCCGGTAGATTCGTCACAGATCGCCGCCTATATGCACGGCGAGACCATTCCTGCGGAAGTCACCGGCTGGTGCTTGGTGAAAACCGGCGGATACACTATAGGTTGGGGTAAAGGTGACGGAAAAGTGCTGAAAAACCACTATCCAAAGGGTTTGCGGCGATAATTTGTACTTTACATAATCTGATGGATATGATATAATTTTTCCGTTAATGAATTTTTGCAAGGAGAGGATCTTCCTTGGCTAGATACGAAATCAAGGGCGGCAAGCCCCTTTCCGGTGAGGTGACCATCAGCGGCGCAAAGAATGCGGCGGTGGCGATCCTGCCTGCGGCCATTCTGGTCTGCGGTAAATGCCGGGTAGAAAATGTTCCGGATATTTCCGATGTGCGAATCCTGCTGGATATTCTGGCGGACATGGGCGCAGTGGTGACCCATGAGGAAACCGGCACTGTGGTGCTGGACTGCACCCATATTACCAAACGAGAGCCTGATGCCGACCTGGTGCGGAAAATGCGTGCCAGCTACTATCTGATGGGCGCATTGATGAGCCGATTCGGCAGCGCGCATGTGGCTTTGCCCGGCGGCTGTAACTTTGCCGCCCGTCCCATCGACCAGCATATCAAGGGTTTCCGCATGCTGGGCGCAGAGGTGGTGGAGACTGAGGATTACGTCAGCCTGCACCCCGGCAAAGAGGGTCTGCACGGCAACCGGATCAGCCTGGACGTGGTCAGCGTAGGCGCTACGGTGAATATTATGATGGCGGCCACCTTGATTCCCGGTCAGACGGTGATCGAGAATGCGGCGAAAGAGCCTCATATCGTTGACCTTGCCAACTTCCTGAACACCATGGGCGCACGGATCTCCGGCGCCGGTACGGATACGGTAAAGATCCGGGGTGTGGAAAGTCTGCAGGGCGGCACTTATGCCATTATCCCTGACCAGATCGAGGCCGGTACATATCTGGCAGCCGTCACCGCCGCCGGCGGTAACGTGCTGGTGAAAAACGTGATCCCCAAGCACATGGACTGCATCACTTCCAAGCTGCAGGAAATGGGCGCTAAGGTTATCAACTATGACGATGCTATTCGCATCCAGTCTGACGGACGGCTGTACAGCACCACCGTCAAGACCCGCCCCTATCCCGGTTTCCCCACGGATATGCAGGCGCAGATCGGTGTGTGTATGGCGCTGGCAAGCGGTGTGAGCAAGCTGACGGAGAACGTGTACGAGACCCGTTTCTTTGGCTATTGCTCCGAGCTGGAGGCTATGGGCGCAGATATTCAGGTCAGCGGCAAGACTGCTGTGATCACCGGCAGCGAGAAGCTCCACGGCGCAGACGTGGCAGCCAATGACCTGCGAGCCGGCGCAGCGCTGATCATCGCTGGTCTGGCGGCAGAGGGTACGACGGTGATCCGCAATGCCCACTTTGTGGAGCGTGGCTACGAGAACATCGTGGATAAGCTCACCGCCATGGGTGCAGACATCAGCCGTATTGATGAATAAGAAAAACTCCCGAAGGAAAAACCTTCGGGGGTTTTGTTGTTCGTTAGATTAATGCCCCCCTTGTGTAAAGGGGGCTGTCAGCGCAGCTGACTGGGGGATTGTTGTGTATCGAAAACTTACAATCTCTCCGAGACGCCTTGCGGCGACCTTTTTTGCGTTCTACGTTGTCATCCCGAGTAAGCCGCAGGCGCATCGAGGGATCTACGCACCTAATGTCTGCTTATCAGCTGTGATAATGCGTAGATTCCTCGACTTCGTTTCACTTCGCTCGGAATGACACACTTTTTGCGTTTTTATTGATACATAGCGGTGGACAGATACCGGTCGCCGGAGTCCGGAAACAGCACCACAATGTTTTTGCCGGTGTTTTCCGGGCGTTTTGCCAAAACCATCGCAGCATGCAGCGCCGCACCGGAGGAAATACCCACCAGAATGCCCTCGCTCTTGCCCATCAGCCGTCCGGCCTCGTAAGCCTCCTGCTCGGTGACGGGGATGATCTCGTCGTAAATGCCCGTGTTCAGCACGGTGGGGATAAAGTTTGCGCCGATGCCTTGCAGACCGTGACTGCCCGCCATACCCTTGGAAAGCAGGGGAGAGCCTGCCGGCTCCACTGCCACCACCTGCACCTTGGGGTTTTTCGCTTTCAGATACTCGCCCACACCGGTGAGCGTGCCGCCGGTACCCACACCGGCAACGAAAATATCCACCTTGCCGTCGGTGTCCTCCCAGATCTCCGGGCCGGTAGTTGCCCGGTGGGCGGCAGCGTTGGCGGGGTTGTCAAACTGACCGGGGATAAAGCTATCCGGCAGCTGGGCTGCCAGCTCATTTGCTTTCTCGATGGCGCCCTGCATGCCTTTTGCACCCTCGGTCAGCACCAGTTCAGCGCCGTAGGCGGTCATCAGCTGCCGACGCTCCATGCTCATGGTGTCGGGCATGACGATGATGACCCGGTAGCCACGGCAGGCGGCGACAGATGCCAGACCAATACCGGTATTGCCGGAGGTCGGCTCGATGATCACGCTGTTGGGTTTCAAAAGACCCTTGGCTTCTGCGTCCAAAATCATGGCAAGCGCCACCCGGTCTTTCACAGACCCGGCGGGGTTGCGGTACTCCAGTTTTGCCAGCACGGCAGCTTGCAGACCGGCTTTTTCTTTGATATGATTCAGCGCCAGCAACGGGGTGTTGCCCACCAGCTGCTGGGCAGATGTGTAAATACGACCCATCACAAAACCTCCATGGTGGTGTTTCTAAAATTATATAATGCCAGCACCTGCTTTGTCAACGGCAGCGTTGACAATTACGGTGGGGTGTGGTATAAAACTAACAAGTAAAGTGAGGTGCAAACCGATGGAATCTATGGAACGTCGAATTGAATCCGTGGTGGAGTCCATTCTGCAGGACTACGGTCAGGGCAGAGATATTGACAAAATGGAACTGTTCCGCCAGCCGGATAAAGAAGTGATCATCGACCTGATCGAAAAGCTTCGCCGGATCGTGTTTCCCGGCTACTTCCGGGATAAGACCTACCGGATGTACAACGCAAAGAATAATCTGTCCACCCTCATCGAGGATGTGACTTTTAACCTGACCCGGCAGATTGCACTGGTGTACCAGGCAGAGGGCGAGGAAGCTGCTCAGACCCGCGCAGAGGAAGTGAGCCTGACGTTTTTGCGCAAGATCCCCCAAGTGCGTGCCATGGTGCAGACTGACTTGCAGGCCGCCTATGACGGCGACCCGGCAGCCACCGGCATGAGCGAAGTGATTTTCTCCTATCCCGGTCTGTATGCCATTACGGTGTACCGACTTGCCCATGAGCTGTATGTGCTTAATGTACCCATGATTCCCAGAATTATGACCGAGTATGCCCACAGCGTTACCGGTATCGACATTCACCCCGGCGCTGCCATTGGTGAATATTTCTTTATCGACCACGGCACGGGTATCGTAGTTGGCGAAACTACGGTGATCGGCAAGAATGTGAAAATCTATCAGGGTGTGACCCTGGGTGGTCTTTCCACCCGTGGCGGTCAGGATCTGCGTGGCAAGCGCCGCCATCCCACCATTGAGGACGATGTGACCATCTATGCCAACGCATCTATTTTGGGTGGCGAGACGGTGATCGGTCAGGGCTGTGTCATCGGCGCCAGTGCCTTTATCACCAAGTCTGTGCCGCCTTGCACCACGGTGAGCATGAAAATCAATGAGCTGCAGATGAAACCCCACGGCAACTGCGCCAAGTGCGAAAGCTGCGACAAGAACATGTAACAAAAAAAGGACTGCCAACCGGCAGTCCTTTTAGCTTTTGTATTAGTCCTCGAAAGTGAGAATGTCCTTGAAGTTCTCCTTGAAAATTGCGTAAACCGCATTCAGGGTGGCTTCGTCCTCTACGGTGATGTAGTTTTCGTTGTCCTCGTCCACGGGCTCGACTTCCAGAATGACAACCTCGTTGTTGTCCTCCTCGGTGGGCAGCAGCGCCAGATATTCCTTGCCCTCGTACTCGATGCAGTCCATGTACTCGAAGCTCAGCTCTGTGCCGTCCTCGTCAATAAAGGTGACGATATTGGCTTCTTCTTCCTGCAACAGTTCCTTATCTTCCATTATGCTCTTGCCTCCTTAACGATTTCTACAGATTTCTTACACAGTTCGGTGATCTCGTCCCACTTGCCGTTCTCGATCAGATCGGCAGTGACCATGTAGCTGCCGCCGCAGGCGCAGATCACCGGGCTGGCTGCGTAGGTGGCCAGATTTTTCAGACTGACACCGCCGGTGGGCATGACCTTGAACATGGGAAACGGTGCGGCCATAGCCTTGATCTTATCCAAGCCGCCGGACTGTTCGGCAGGGAAGAACTTCAGAACTTCCAGACCCAGCTTGAAAGCGGCGTGATAGTCGGTGGGAGTGGTGCAGCCGGGGAAAATGGTAATGCCCTTTTCCTGGCAGTACTTGACGATCTCGATATCCAGACCGGGAGTGACCACGAACTTACCGCCGGCGGCGATGGTTTCGTCCACCTGCTCGGTAGTCATAACCGTGCCGGCGCCTACCATCATTTCCGGGTGGCTCTCGGCCATGATGCGGATGGCATCGGCAGCGCCTGCGGCCCGGAAGGTGACCTCTGCTACGGGCACACCGCCGGCGCACAGCGCATCTGCCAAAGGCTTGGCATCCCGCTGGGGATTGCTCAGCTTAATAACCGGCACAACGCCGATTTCACTGATTTTCTGTTGTAATTCGTTCATATAAACCTGCTTTCCGGCTGAAATAAACAACCAAATTTTCATACTCCTATTATAAAGAAAATCTGCTCCCGTGTCAATCGGCAAAAGCAGGTTGTACAGCAAAACGGTCATTCCCGGTGGGGTAGGGAATGACCGTTTTCGTATCGCTTAGATAACTGCGCCGGCATTTTTCAGCTGCAGCTGCAGCTTGTCTGCGATGAGGGCGATGAACTCGCTGTTGGTGGGTTTGCCCTTGGTGGAATTGACAGTGTAGCCAAAGAACCGCTGCAGTGTGTCCAGGTCGCCTCTGTCCCAAGCCACTTCAATGGCATGACGGATGGCGCGCTCCACACGGCTGGGGGTAGTCTGGAATGTTTTCGCCACTTGGGGATAGAGGACTTTGGTGATGGCATTGATCACATCCATATCGTTCACAGCGATGATGATAGCCTCACGCAAATACTGATAGCCCTTGATATGGGCGGGGACACCGATCTCGTGGATAATACCGGTGACCAAAGACTCGATGCTGCCGGTGTCAGTGCGTTTGCCGGAGGTCTGCCGCCGGCTCTCCCCGCCGCGGATCTCCTCCAAACGCTCTACCACTGCGCTCATGTCACAAGGCTTGAGCATCAGGTAGCGCACGCCTAAATTGGCGGCTGCATTTGCCACATAATCGGTGACGAAACGGGATGTAGCCAGCACGGCAGGCCGCCGTTCCATAGCGGAGATTGCTTTCAGAACGCTGAGACCGTCCTGCTTTGCCAACATCAGATCCAAAACCAGCACATCCGGCTTCCGATCTGTGATCAGACGGATAGCTTGTTCCCCGTCGTTTGCTGTCCCCAGCACCTGGAAACCGTCGGCACGTTTCAGCGCGGCGGACAGACTGGCGCAAAATTCCTCCGTATTGTCTGCGATAATTACGGTTGTGTGATTGTCCATACGTTACTCTCCTGACATAAAAGAATCGATCCCCTAGGCTGCGGCAGTCTTTGCCGCGTTGCGACAAATATAATTTAGCATAATCTGTGTGAATTTGCAAGGAAAAACCGAAACAATCGCTCGACAAATACCGACATAAAACCGCAAAAACAGCAAAAAACCAAACATTTCGACAATTATCGACTTGTGGAAAACTTTTACCCTTTTCATTGACGAAAAGTGGGAAATCATATACAATAACAAAAAGTACTTTCAGGAGGAAATTTATGGATACACGGATCGAGGCTTTCAAAAATTTTATAGACAGCGCCCACAGCGTCTATCATGCGGTGGACGGTCTGGTGTGGATGCTGGAGGCGGCAGGCTATAGCCGCCTGTCCGAGGCGGAGCATTGGGACTTGCTTCCCGGGGGTAAATATTTCCTCACCCGGGGCGGCAGCGCAGTGATCGCATTCCGGATTCCGGAAACTGTACCCACCGGCTTTCTCATCAGCGCCAGCCACGCTGACCGTCCCAGCTTTAAGGTTAAGGAAAACGGGGAGCTCACCGGCGCATATACCCGGCTGTCTACGGAAAAGTACGGCGGCATGCTGATTTCTACATGGCTGGACAGACCCCTTTCCATCGCCGGCCGGGTGATGGTGGAAACAGATCAGGGTGTAGAAAGCCGTCTGATCGATATTGACCGGGATCTGCTTTTGATCCCCAATGTGGCCATCCACATGAACCGCAAGGCCAACGAAGGCTATGCCTGGAATCCGGCGGTGGATACCCTTCCTTTGGTGGGCAGCGCCGATGCCAAGGGTAAGCTGATATCCCTGCTCACCGAGGCGGCAGGAGGCAAGATATTGGGTCACGACCTGTATCTGTACCTGCGCCAGCCGGCAACGGTGTGGGGTGTGGAGGATAATTATATTTCCGGCGCAGGTCTGGACGATCTGGCTTGCGCATGGTGCTGCACCCAAGGCTTTTTGAACGCAGGACAGAGCCGGCAGGTGCAGGTGCTGTGCGTGTTCGACAGCGAGGAGGTAGGCTCTCAATCCCAGCAGGGCGCAGATTCCCGGTTGCTGGAGAGCGTGCTTGACCGGATTGCGGCCTGCGTTGGTGTGCCGGCAGACCAGCTGCTGCGCAGATCTTTTATGGTCTCGGCGGACAATGCCCACGCGGTTCACCCCAACCATCCGGAATATGCCGATGCCAACAACGCTCCGGTGGTAAACGGCGGTGTGGTAGTGAAGTTCAATGCCAACCTGCGCTATGCCACCGACGGCGCATCGGCGGCGGTGTTCCGCAAGCTGTGCCAGCAGGCGGAAGTGCCGGTGCAGACCTACTATAACCGTGCGGACTTGGCCGGCGGCTCTACCTTGGGCAGTATTTCTGTGGGTCACGTGTCTGTGCCCACGGTGGACATCGGCTTGCCTCAGCTGGCTATGCACTCCAGCTACGAAACTGCCGGTGTGCAGGATCTTTATTATCTGGAGGATGCCATGGCGGAATTCTACAGCGCCAGTCTGACCATTCACAGCGACGGCAGCTGCACAGTGGAATAACTGGCAATATGCACAAAAACTGAGGTAGAAAACTGTCAGAAAATATGATTGCCAAGAACTGGTTTTTGTGTTATCATTATAGCATCCGGGCGTATGGCATCTACTCCACAAAAATAGATGTCTTGCGTCACAAAAGGAGGAAAATAAACACCGTTGGACTCACGGTACGGCAGTGTGGAGACCTGTCGTAATGCTGCAGCTATTTTGCTTGGCTGCATGCGAGAGCATACGCGAGGAGTCGGTATGCTTAGAGTCGAGAAATTATGGCAAATATGTCCCTGAAGAACGTCAAGAAAATCTACCCTTTCAGTGGTGATGACGTCAAGCGCAACAAGAAGAAGGAAAAGCAACTCAAGAGACTGGAGAAGAAGGATCCCGCCGCTCTGGCAGCCTACATGGAGCGTGAAGCCGAGAAGGCTAAGCTGCAGGTTACCGGTCAGGGTGTGGTCGCGGTTCAGGAGTTCAACCTGGAGATCGCTGACAAGGAATTCATCGTTCTGGTCGGTCCTTCCGGCTGTGGTAAGTCTACCACTCTGCGTATGATCGCAGGTCTGGAAGAGATTTCCGAAGGTGAGCTGTGGATCGGCGACAAGCTGGTCAACGATGTTGCTCCTAAGGATCGTGACATCGCAATGGTTTTCCAGAACTACGCTCTGTACCCCCACATGACCGTGTACGACAACATGGCATTTGCTCTGAAGCTGCGTCACATGCCCAAGGACGAGATCGACCGCAAGGTTAAGGAAGCAGCTGAGATCCTGGACATCACCCAGTACCTGGGTCGTAAGCCCAAGGCTCTGTCCGGTGGTCAGCGTCAGCGTGT
>JAZRQK010000018.1:0-3933 GCA_045649665.1 Faecousia sp.
TATTTTCGTCAACGAAAAACCATGTCATTCCGAGCGGGAGCGAAGCGAAGTCGAGGAATCTACGCATTGTCGTTACGCATAAGCAGCCATTCGGTGCGTAGATCCCTCGATGCGCCTGCGGCTTACTCGGGATGACAACATAGTATGTAGCGTTACCGGGCAACAAGTATAACGACTACAAATATGTAGGTGCGAGTTTGTCTGCGGGCACTCGCCCGCAATGAAAAAGAGAGGCTTTCGCCTCTCTTTCTTATTTACATACAACTGCGCCGGATTCGTTCATCTGGGCGATCTGCTGTGCCGTATAACCCAGCTCAGCAAGCACCTTTGCGGTGTCCTGACCCACCTGCTTGGTGGTGTCCAGCTCCCGGATTTTCAGATGCTCCATCTCCAAAGGACTGGTGGGAACTTTGTGGGTGTAGCCGGTGGGGTAAGTTACCTCCCGGACAAAATCGTTCGCCCATGCCTGGGGATCGTTTGCCGCATCGGCAAAGTGCGCCAGCTTCACGCTGGGTACATCGTAAGGCTTCAGCGCTTCCAGCCACTCATCCCGGGTCTTGGTCAGGAAGCACTCCTGCAGCGTCTTAAGCATAAAGGCGCGGTTGTTCATCCAGTTGCCGTCTGCGATCCGGGGATCGTCTGCCAGCTCCGGACGTCCTGCCAGCTGACAAATCAGCTTGAAATCCGCAGAATGGAATATCCACTCCCCGTCTGCGCACATAAAGCCGCCGGCGCCGGGATTGACCTGCGCCCGGGTGTTAGGCACAACGGGACTGCCCTCGTACTGATGCTTGACGATCATGGTAGCCATGGCGAACATGCCCACATGATACAAGGTAGAACTGACCAGCTGACCCTCGCCGGTCTGCTGCCGCTGGAGCATCGCCGCCAGGATCTGCAGCGCCAGGATAGAGCCTGTGTAGCTGTCACCCACGCTGGAGGGGTGGTTGACGGGCATATACTGACCGTCGTCCATTACAATCGCCTGATCCCGCAGGAAACCGGTACGGGCCCAGAAAGCGGTGGTATCAAAGGCCTTCATATCCGCATCCGGACCTTCTGCGCCGTAGCCACGCACCACGCCGTAGATCAGCCGGGGGAATCTTTTGTGCAGGGTTTCATAGTCAAGACCCAGCCGCGCCAAAGCCGCAGGGCGGAGGTTATTGATAAACACATCTGCCTTTTCCAGCAGCTGCATCATCACCGCCATGCCCGCCTCGGTTTTCAAATTCAGGCTGATCATATCTTTGCCGGTATTATAAAGGTCAAAAATGGGGTTCTCCTCATGGGTGAACCGCTCTCTGCCCAGGTTGATACCATTGTTGCGCCAGGCATCGCCGGTGGGGGCTTCGATCTTTATAACACGCGCGCCAAGATCTGCCAGCAGACGACCTGCAGCAGGGGCAGCCACAAATGTGGTCAGGTCGATAACGACGCATCCTTCCAATGGTTTTTTCATGGGCTCTCTCCTAGTCAAAAGGTTTTTCTGTATCATACACGAAAATCCGCCGTATCGCAAGCCTTTTTTGATTGTTAATTATTTAGGTGCGCCGGCAAGCGCCCGGAAAAATCCACATTTTCAGCTGAGCAAAACATTATCTCTTGCGCTTTGCCAGCTGCGCTTGATGGCGCAGGGCAGCACACACAGATCCCGGGGACACAGACAGCCGTCGCAGGGGTCTTTCTGCAAATACCCCTTGACCCGGTGGGGCTGGGAATAGTAATTGCCGCCGATGCACACCCCGGCAGGTTCACGCTTGACCCGTTCCATGCCGCCACGGACGGAAAAGCGCATATCGTTCCAGCGCTTTATGTACCATTTGCGCCACAGGGCGCAGTCTTTATTATCGCACTCGGCGGCATTTGCCACCTTTACACAACCCATACAAGGGCTTTTATTCATATTGATTACCTCCTATCTGCTTGCCACCACTTGCGCAGTGTTTCGTATTGATCTTTGATGTGGGCATCGTTGTCCCGGATAAAGTTCTCCAGCTTCAGCCGATACCGGCAGTACTCCTCCACACCCATCAGTTCCATCAGCTCATTGGCTTGCCAAAGCTCCAGCTTGATCACAGAATCTTTCTTTCTGTTTTTATCATCATCATAGGTCATCGCAGGCAACCCCGCCGCCGCAGCGGTATTACCTTCCCTTACCTTACCTTCACTTATCTTATCTTCTCTTATCTTATCTTCTCTTACCTTACCTTCTCTTACCTTGGGATTCCGAATGGAATCCAGTTTTTCCTGACGGGTCTTTAGTAAATTTACTTTTCCCGGCAACGGCTCTGTCACATAATGTCTGTTATCCGTCACATACAGTTTTTCCGCAATATCCGGATACTGCAACGCTTTCATTCTGTCCGTTTTCAGACTGTTAGCCACCAACCAATGCTTTAGCACCACAATGCCGTCGAAGTTCAGCACAAAGCCTTTGTCAATCAGCAGCTGCAGCTCCTTTGCCGGTCTGCCCAGCTTCCGGGCGATCAGTTTGGGGCTGTTGATGAACCCGTCATCGTCGGCGCTCATTCCTAAATGAAAGTACAGCGCCTGCGCCCCGATCGCTAAATCATAAAACGCATCGCTCTCTACCACCGCCGTGTGGAACATTCTCCTCTCTGCCATCTTTTCCTCCTTTTTATAATGCACAATGCATAATACAATTCTTTTCCATCAACGAAAAACCCCTTGTCATTCCGAGCGGGAGCGAAGCGAAGTCGAGGAATCTACGCATTGTCGTTACGCATAAGCAGCCATTCGGTGCGTAGATCCCTCGATGCGCCTGCGGCTTACTCGGGATGACAAAATGTTTGTTAACGAAAATAATTATCAATTATCAATTATCAATTCTCAACTCTTCATTCGCGGTTGTTAATTGCTGGTATGCCAGGGCTTGGGTGGTGTAGACCAGCGGGGCGAAACGCCAGGTAATCAGAACTTGCAGCGCCGTGCTGAGAATGCAGCATGCAAAATATCCCACTGCGCCGGTCTGAATACCCATAAGGGAAAGCAGGCTGTCGCCCCAGGCAACGGTGTTGGCAACGCCCAGCAGCAGGAAGTACCACCAGAAACTGATGTCCAGCTTAAAGAAGGCAAAGCGGTTGCCTTTCATAGCCTTTGCGCTGCGGCGGAAGGCATCTCGTGCGCCGGTGGCGGTGTCCACAATGAGAAAATCTGTCAGCCGCAGCCGGTATAGGTACGGCACGAGGAACACGCACAGCAGCACGCCAAACAGCACATACACCGGGATTAGCATGGGCATCAAGCTTTCCACCGTGGCCATATCAATGGTGGCGGCATCCATGGGGATTTGCTCCATGGACAGAAACAGCTGTTCACTCCAGGGGGAGAGCATATACAAAATGCTGCTTGCCATCAGGCACAGATAGCAGATGCCCAATATCAGCGCAGTGCGCAAAATCATCATTCGCAGCGCCGGCTGAAATCGGCGAAAACCCTCCGCAAGGGAGCCGATAGTGGTGCTCTTTTGGCGGGCAAAGCCAAGGGAAGTATAGATGTAGCCTAAATTCCAAAAGGGCAGCAACAGGACAAAGCAATAGGAAAGCACCGTCTGGGCGGTGAGCAACATGCTCCGGCTGCCGATGCCTGCAAGACCGCCGGTGGTATTTGCCTGCACGGACAAAATATAGCCGATGGCAGCTATCAGCAGGGATACGCCGCCGGCGATGGCGCTGTGGATCAGCGTCAGTCGGTGGGCATGGTCGTCCAGCCGGGCGGCGGCTTGTTGTTTCAGATTTTGAATGTTCATAGCGGATTCTCCTTATTACTAACAATGCACAATTATTTTCGTCAACGAAAAACCATGTCATTCCGAGCGGGAGCGAAGCGAAGTCGAGGAATCTACGCATTGTCGTTACGCATAAGCAGCCATTCGGTGCGTAGATCCCTCGATGCGCCTGCGGCTTACTCGGG
>JAZRQK010000019.1:0-47021 GCA_045649665.1 Faecousia sp.
CTGTTCCGCTTCGATCCCTCCAAGGAGAGCGGCAAGTTCCAGCTGGACAGCAAGGAGCCCAAGGATGGCTATCAGGACTTCCTGATGAGCGAGGCTCGTTACAGCCGTCTGACCCGTGAGTTCCCCGAGCGTGCAACCGAACTGTTCGCAAGAAACGAGGCTGCTGCTAAGGAGCGCTACGAGCACCTGGTAAAGCTGGTTGAGCTGTACAAGGACTAATCCATGAATAACATCCCCGCCCTCAAACGAGGGCGGGGAATTTTTATAGAAAAGCCCGATAGCGCACATAACGCTATCGGGCATATTCTTATTATTTTTCAGATTTATCCGCAGAATCCTTTGTTTTCTTATTGCGCTTAGCAAGAATAATGCGGGGTCGGAGTTCCGGCGGCTGCTCTTTCAGTTTTTCGGGATCAATAGACTTATCGGCAAGCCGGGCATTAGTAAACTCACGCAGCAGAGTGTAGATCACAGACGCAACTGGGATCATCAGGAACATGCCTGCAACACCGCCAAGTTCGCCACCGACACCAACCGCAACCAGCACCCACATGCCGGAAAGGCCGATCGAAGTGCCAACCACTCTGGGATAGATCAGATTGTTCTCAATTTGCTGCAATACGATGAACATAATAACAAACCAAACTGCCTGCAATGGGTTCGAAACAAGGATAAAGAATGCGCCAAAAATGCAGCCAACCCAAGCGCCTACAACGGGGATAAACGCTGTCACTGCCACGAGAACACTAACCAGCGGAATATAAGGCATGCCGAAAATCGCCATGGTAATTGCAAACAAAGAGCCAAGGATACAGACCTCAACACACTGGCCGGAAAGGAAGTTGGAGAAAGTGGAATTGGTCAGGCGCAGGATGCGGACCGTGTGGTCACACACCTTTTCGGGCAGGAATGCATACAAAAGCTTTCTGCCCTGCCGTGCCAGCGTTTCCTTTTGGAACAAGCAGTATACACAGAAAACTACGGCGATAAACGCATCCATCATCGCACCGGCAATACTACCGATTGCAGAGAACGTTCCGTCAACGATTGTAGATACGCTATTACCTACCATCGTAATCAATTTCTGCACCAAACCTGCCCAATCGAACTGCTCAAAATCCGTATTGTTATTGAGCCATTCCAGAACATGGGGATTCTCCTGCAGGAATACCACAAATCGATTCTCAACCTCTGTAACAAATGTATAGAGTTTGGGGATCAGCGATTGGATGGTATCCACCAACTGGGGAATCAACAAAAGGAACACCAAGGTCAACACCAGCAGCACGCAAATCAGGGTCAATATAATAGCAATCAATCTGCGCAATCTGTCATTGTTCACTTTTTTTAGTACACCTTCTATTGCACGCATGGGAACATTGATGATAAATGCAAACGCAGCGCCAAGGAAGAACGGCGATGCTACCTGCTTGATCGTGTTCCACACACTCTGTACTCGTTCCGTTTCATGGAGAATCCAGTACAGCACAATACAACTTATTACACCAATGAATATATTTCTTAGTGTTTTTTTATCTATCTGCAACGTTGTAGCCTCCTGCTTATAGATGTCATAGGTAATATACTTACCTATATTCTACTTTGGTAAGCTGCTCATGTCAAGGACGCATATTTGGAAATTCAAATTCATACATTATTCATAGCAACACACCAGGGAGGGAAATATATGGCTGATACGATCGAGCAGAGAGCCTGCGAACTGGCTGTGTACATAATTGAGACAGGTGCAACCGTAAGAAGCGCTGCGCAACATTTTGGAATTTCCAAGTCAACGGTACATAAGGATCTGTCGAAAAGATTACACTATTACAACAACAGCCTATTCCAACAAGTACGGCATGTATTAGAGGAAAACAAGGCGCAAAGGCATATTCGGGGTGGAATTGCAACCCGTAATAAATATCAGCAAAAACAGAAATAGTTATGCACCGTCCGGCAATAGCCGGGCGGTTGTCATTTATGCAAATATGAACAGATTGATTTTCAAACGATAAAATGTTATACTAGCCATAAAGGATGTGATGGTATGTTTGAGATCACGCTGATCACAGTTGGTAAATTAAAAGAAAAATTTTATATCTCTGCCGCTGCTGAATACGCCAAGCGGTTAAGTGGATATTGCCGGTTTCAGCTTCTGGAACTTCCTGAGGCCAGACTGCCCGATGTGCCCTCTGATGCGCAAATTGCAGAGGGACTGAACAAAGAGGCAGAACTCATACTCAGTAAAATACCAAAAAACGCCTGGTTTTGCGTCATGACTCCGGAAGGTAATCTTCTCCCCTCCGAAGACCTTGCCGCTAAATTAGCTGAAGTCAAACTCTCCGGTAAAAGCAGCGCATATTTTCTGATCGGTTCGTCATTCGGTATCGCTCCTACTGTAAAACAAAGAGCAGACTTTAAGCTTTCAATGAGTCCCATGACCTTCCCTCACCATTTAGCCCGAATCATGGTATTGGAGCAGCTATACCGAGCAGAAGCTATCCAAGCCGGCAGCAAATACCATAAATAAATCAAAACAGCCAGCCGAAATCGGCTGGCTGTTTATATTAGAATTCACCCGTATGATACATAACGGCAGATAAGGCGCACAAAGGTGCTGTCTCGCAGCGCAGAATGCGTTTTCCAAGGGTGCAGACTTTCAGACCGGCAGCAATCGCTTGCTCCACTTCCTTCGTTTCCAAGCCACCCTCCGGCCCCGTAAGCAGGCTGATAGTGCGGCACTGCTTACCATCCAACGCCATACGCAGCGTGGTGCTGCTTTCATTTTCGTAAAACAGAATTCCCAGATCAGCCAAAGACATACGCTCCAACGCAGCACCGTAGCTGTCCAGCGCAATCACCTGCGGAATTCTGCCACGACCGGATTGCTCTGCAGCAGAAGCTGCAATTTTCTGCCAGCGCTCCAACTTATTTTTCAGGCTTTTTGTATCGGGTTTCGAAACACATCTTAATGAGGGAAATGCTACGATCTCGTATGCGCCCAGTTCTGTAGCTTTCTGAATTACATGCTCCAGCTTATCGCCCTTGGCAAATGCCATATAAACGCTGACAGCCACAGCCGCCTCGGCTTCAGAACTCTGCCGCCTGTTGACAACCAAACTGACTTGTCCGGAACTCAAATCGCTGACAGTGCATAAACACTCATTACCGTTACCGTCGCAGACAGTCACCTGCTCACCCTGCTTGATCCGCAAAACTTTCGCATGGGCAGCATTGTCACCGGTCAGCGAAATAAAGTTCTCATGCATATCCTCCGGTGCAATAAAGAAACGAGCCATAACCATTCCCCCATCGATTGAATACCCCTATTATAGCAAATATTTCGGACGAAAGCAACCGCATTATACTATTGACAAACGTACCCCTGCGGGTTATAATACTATGGCGCTTGCGAGAGTGTTGGAATGGTAGACAAGCACGTTTGAGGTGCGTGTGGTTATGCCGTGTGGGTTCGAGTCCCATCTCTCGCACCAAAAATTCCAGATACCCCTTGGGTATCTGGAATTTTTAATGTGACGATTTTGCACATACTTAAGATAATAGCGCAAACCTTGATTTTACAACAGATTTATGATATGATTTTACTAATACATTAAGAGCAGGAAGAGATTTCAAATGAAAAGAATTCGTTTTCTAATAGCGCTGTTAACTGCAAAGCTTTCCATTGTTGCACTGAAAGTTTTAGGTCGTAATGCATCCTACCTGCCCGGTAAGATTGCACTTGCCATCGACAAAAACTTTATCGGCGGTCTGACACCGCCAAGCAAGGTAATTGCTGTTACCGGCACCAACGGCAAAACTACCGTCAGTAACCTGATCACATCCATTTTGCGTCTGAACGGTTATACTGTAACCAATAACGATCTGGGTTCAAACGTGCAGGCTGGTATTGCCACCATTCTGCTGCAGGACTCCACCCTTACCGGCAAGCCTAAAAACGACGTAGCCGTGCTGGAGATTGATGAGCGCAGTTCTCTCAAGATCTACCCCTATCTGAAGCCGGATTATTTGGTTTGCAATAATATCATGCGCGATTCTCTGAAGCGCAATGCACACACTGATTTTATCAGCTATGTGATCAACAGCGCACTGCCCCAGAGCACCACGCTCATTCTCAACGGCGATGATTTGATCTGTTCCTCTCTGGGAACTGCCGATCAAAAGAAAATCTTTTTCGGTATGGGCACAGAAATTCCTGAAAACACCGAAGAACAATATGTCAGTGATATCGTTTACTGCCCTGCCTGCGGCGAAAAGCTGGCTGCAGAGTATTTGCGTTACAATCACATCGGCCGTATGTATTGCAGCGCATGTGATTTCCGCTCCCCCACTCCTGATTTTCTCGTTACGGACATTGACCGGGAAAAGAAAACCTTTACAGTGCGCCATAACGATGAACACATGCACTTCCACCTGATCAACGATAATATTGTTAATGTCTATAATTTCTGCGGCGCAGTGGCTTTGCTGACCACCTTTGGTCTGAGCTATGAGCAGATCGCAAGAGGTTTCTCCGCATCTAAAATCGTAAAATCCCGTTATGACAACTTCCAGGCTGGCAAGCTGAATATTACAATGCAGCTGGCAAAAGGACAAAACCCCATTGCATGCGCCCGTTGCTATAGTTATGTATCGAAATGCCAGGGCGACGACAAGGGCCTGGTGATTTTGGTAGACGATAAGGGTGACAACACGGGCAACTCTGAAAGCACCTGCTGGCTGTATGACTGCGATTATCGATTCCTGGCAGATCCTTCTATCCGTCAGATCGTATTTGCCGGCCCTCGCTGCAAGGATCAGCTCCTGCGTGCGCTTCTGGCCGGTGTGCCTGCGGAGCGTATACAGCTTACCGAGAACCCTGCTGCCGGCGCCGATCTTTTGGACACCGGCATATCCAAGAATATTTTTGTTCTGTATGATCCGTATTTGCTCAAAGAAGCGGACATTGTTAAGAATAAGCTAATTCAAAAAGGAACGGAGGCTTGCGAACATGGTTGTTGAAGTATTGTTCCATGAGGTCTGCGGTCTTTATGGCGACAGTCAAAATTCCACCTATCTGCAGGCAACCCTTCCGGATGCCGAATTCATTTATACAGAGCTTACCCACACTCCCTATTTTGCAGAAAATGTACCGGACATGATTTACATTGGAAGCATGAGCGAGAATACCCAAAGACGGGTAATTGAAAAACTGCTGCCCCTGAAGCAGCGTTTGGAATCGTTGATCGATGCCGGCACTGTGATTTTCGCTACGGGAAACGCCGGTGAAATCTTCACAAAGCACATCAGCTATGTAACTGAAAAAATCGAAACTGACGGTTTGGGTATTTTCGATTTGACTGTGAAAACAGATTTGTTCAATCGATATAACGGAAAAGTACTCGGTGAATTTATGGATATGAAGATCGTTGGTTTTCGTTCTCAGTTCAGTTTTATCTACGGTGATAATTCTGATTGCTATTTTGTCAAATGCCTGCGTGGTGAGGGCATTAACCCGGAAAGCCAACTAGAAGGCATGCGAAAGAACAACTTGATCTGCACACAGATATTGGGTCCGATCTTACCGCTGAATCCCCTATTCTGTGAATATCTGATCGGTCTGTGCGGTCAGGAAAGAGAAGCTGCTTTCCGTGAAGCCGCCATGGCCGCATATCAGCAGAGAATCCAGGAATTTTCAGATCCTAACGTAACATTTAAGCATTAAAAAAACTGCAGAGCATATGCTCTGCAGCTTTCATTTACTTATTCAGAAGCTTCTCCAATGCAGCCAGTTTTACGCAGGTACAGAACACTTCCATTGCCTGCTCCAGTTCAGCAACCGGAGGCAAGCTGGGAGCAATACGGATATTGCTATCCTGGGGATCTTTTCCGTAGGGATAGGTTGCGCCGGCGGCGGTCATAACAACACCAGCCTCCTTGCACAGCGCCAACGCCCGCTTTGCAGTACCGGGCATGGTATTAAAGCTGACGAAATAGCCGCCCTTAGGTCTGTTCCAATGTGCAAAACCATAGGGTTTGATATCACGCTCCAACGCATCGGCAACCGCATTAAACTTCGGCGCCATAATCTTTGCATGTTCCTTCATCAATGCGATGGTGTTTTTCTTATCCTTCAGGAAGCGCACATGGCGCAGCTGATTGATTTTATCAAAGGAAATCATCTGAACAGTAAACAACTTATTCAGGTAGGCAATATTCTCCTCAGAGCTGGCAACTGCGCTGATACCGGCACCAGCAAAGGTAATCTTGGAAGTGGAGGCAAACTCGTAAACCATATCGGGATTGCCGGCTTGCTCACACATAGAAATAATGTCGGGGAACGGTACGTAATCACCCTCAAATTCATGTACACAATATGCATTATCCCACATAACAGTGAAGTCAGGAGCAGCCGGCTTCAAAGATGCAATGCGGCGAATGGTTTCGTCGGAATAGATAATGCCATCCGGGTTGGAATACTTAGGGACACACCAGATACCCTTAACCTGGGGATCTTTAACCAGTTCTTCCACCATATCCATGTCAGGGCCAGTAGCAGTCATAGGAACGGTGATCAGTTCTGCGCCAAAAGACTCTGTAACCAGGAAATGACGGTCATATCCGGGACTGGGGCAAAGGAACTTCACCTTTTCTTCCTTGCACCAAGGCTGAACGCTGTTCTTCAAGCCATGGCTGTATGCACGGGAGATCACATCAAACATCAGATTCAGGCTGGATGCGCCACCGACAAAGATCTGCTCCGGCTTGCAGTCCAGCATATCTGCCCAATAGACCTTTGCGCAGGGCAGACCGGAAAGTTCGCCGTAGTTTCTAGCATCGATGCCGTCAACAATGCAGTCCTCAGCAGTCTTTACAGCCTCCAGTAAGCCAGTTGCAATATCCAGCTGCAATTTAGAGGGCTTGCCACGTGCCATGTTCAGATCCAGGCCACGTGCTTTGCACTTTGCAAAGTTTTCCAGTTCCTGCTGATACAGGCTTTCCAGCTCCTGTTTTGTCATTTCAAAATAACCAGACATGAAATTCTTCCTTTCTCAACTTTCATTTAGATGCATTATACAGCCTTATAGTAAAAAAGACAACTAAATTTTCACAAAAAAGCAAGATTGTTTTCTTTTTGTTGCATTATACAAGAATCAGACATGTTAGCGGCAGTTTTTATATATTTTTATGCTTGCATTTTAACCGTCAATGGCATAAAATTTATTGTATAAATTTTATGTTTTGCAGTTATCCTGAAAGGATGTGTAAAAATGCGCACAAATATCAACATTCCCGAAATCTTTGGATGTGATGTTTTTAACGAAACCGTTATGAAACAGCGGCTGACACCGGAAATTTACAATGCATGGAAATTATGCATTGAAAACGGATCACCCTTGCAACTTGACGTAGCAAACGAAATTGCCAGCGCTATGAAGGATTGGGCGATCGAAAAGGGTGCAACCCACTATACCCACTGGTTTCAGCCTATGACCGGCATTACAGCTGAAAAGCACGATTCTTTTATAACTCCCACCGGCGACGGAAAAGTTATGATGGAATTCTCTGGCAAATCCCTGGTAATGGGCGAGCCTGATGCTTCCTCCTTCCCCTCCGGTGGCTTGCGAGCAACTTTCGAAGCCAGAGGCTATACTGCATGGGATCCCACTGCTTTTGCCTTTGTGCGTGACGGCAGCCTTTACATACCTACATGTTTCTTCTCCTACACCGGCGAGGCACTGGATAAGAAGACTCCCCTGCTCCGCTCTATCGACGAAGTTTCCAAGGAAGCCGTACGAATTTTGCGTATCTTTGGTGACAAGGAAACAAAGCGAGTTAATGTATCTGTGGGCGCAGAGCAGGAATATTTCCTGATCCCTAAATCTATCTATGCACAAAGAGAAGATCTGCGACTGACCGGACGCACTTTATTCGGCGCCGTACCTCCCAAGGGTCAGGAACTGGATGACCATTACTTTGGTACGATCCGTACCCGTGTATCTAATTTTATGCGTGATCTGGACGAACAGCTTTGGCGGCTGGGTGTCCTCTCCAAGACAAAGCACAACGAGGGCGCTCCTTGCCAGCACGAGCTCGCTCCCATCTACACAGATGCAAGCAGCGCCTGCGATGCCAACCAGCTTACCATGATGGTCATGAAAAAGTGCGCAGCAAAGCATGATCTGGTTTGCCTGTTGCACGAAAAGCCTTTCGACGGTGTCAACGGATCCGGCAAGCATAATAACTGGTCTCTGTGTACAGACTCCGGCAAGAATCTGTTCACCCCCGGCAAGACCCCCAGTCAAAACGCACAATTTCTGGTGTTCCTGGCAGCATTCATCAAGGGTATTGATGAGTATCAGGATTTCCTGCGCTGCACAGTCGCTTATGCCGGCAACGATCACCGATTGGGCGCAAACGAAGCACCGCCCGCCATCATCTCCATATTCCTCGGCGACGAACTGACCAACGTAGTTGAGTCTATTATTCAGGGTACCGATTACACCGATCCCAAAAAGAGCTCCATGCGGATCGGCGTAGATGTAATGCCTGCCATTCCCAAGGATACCACCGACAGAAACAGAACCTCCCCCGTGGCATTTACGGGTAATAAATTCGAGTTCCGTATGTTGGGTTCGTCCCAATCTATTGCCGGACCGAACATCGCCCTAAACACTATCATGGCAGAGGAGCTGTGCCAGTTTGCGGACATTTTGGAAAATGCAGACGACCTGGATGCTGCAATACAAAAACTGGTCTGTGAGACGCTCCATGCCCATCAGCGCATTATCTTTAACGGCAACGGATACTCTGACCAGTGGCAGGAGGAAGCACAGCGCCGTGGTTTAAGCAACCTGACTTCTACCGCTAAGGCACTGCCCCACTATGTATCCCAGAAAAACATTGATCTTGTCACGCGGCACGGCATATTCACAGAATCTGAATTCCGGGCTCGTTACGAGATCCATCTGCAAACCTACAACAAGCTGATCAACATTGAAGCCAGAACAATGGTAGATATGGTCATGCATCAGATCCTGCCTGCGGCTATGGCATATTCGTCTAATCTTGCCGAAAGCGTCAACCGCAAGCGGAGCGCTTCCACTGCTGCCATAAAGGCAGCTGCAGAAACGTCCCTTGTGCAGCGTATTTCTGAGCGCTGTGACTCGCTTTACGAAAAAACCGAGGGTCTGTATGCACAGCTCAAGCAAGTGCCTGCTGATAGCGCCGAAGCGGCGCAATACTACTGCGACGTTATCGTTCCCGGCATGCAGGCTGTTCGCAAGGATGCGGATTTCCTGGAAAAGCTAACTGCAAAAAGCTATTGGCCCTACCCCACATATTCTGACTTGTTATTCTACTAATAAAAAGCGGATGGATCTGCATAGTGCAGATCCATCCGCTTTTTAAGTAGATTTATTTACCGGTAGAGCCAAAACCGCCGGCTGCTCTTTCTGTATCTGAGAGTTCCTCAACCTCCGCATACCGGGGCATCAGAACCGGCGTGATTACCAGCTGGGCAATCCGGTCGCCGGGGGCGATCAGCTTGGCTTCCTTGCCATGGTTATGCAGCGCCACAATAAACTCGCCGCGGTAATCGCTGTCGATCACACCGACTTTATTTGCCGGAGCTAATCCTTGTTTGCATGCCAAGCCGCTGCGGGCATAAATAAGGCCTGCATATCCATAAGGAATTTCCATCGCCAAACCGGTGGGCACAAAAGCGGTTTCACCGGGTTGAATCGTAATCGTATCATCTAGGCATGCATGCAGATCAGCGCCTGCTGCTGCGGCAGAGCCGTACTGGGGCAGAATCGCATTTTCTTTTAATTTCTTTACTCTTATTGTATCCATAGTAAATTCCTTTCTCTCTAACGAATATACTTGTTCAGAAACGCCAATACAAGCTCTGTGTATCGCTTGCGTTCAACGATGAAGCTAACGCCGTGTTCAGCGCCATCCACCATAAAAAGTTGTTTATCGCCCTTGCAGGCGGAAAAGCCTTCTTCCGTCATCCAGCAAGGAACAAACGAATCGTCCATACCGTGCACCATAATCACAGGCAGCCGGTTATTTCGCAGAATCTTACGGGTATCCTTTTCTTTTAAGCCGAAGCCGCCAACCAGTCGTGCAACAATGCTTGTAACAAACAGTGTCGGCGCAGCGGGCAAATGCACAACATCACGAAACACCTTTCCCAATATATCCCAAGGGGATGTGAAACCACAATCCGCAATAATGCCTTTTACATTTTCAGGTAAAACTTGATCTGCCAGATATAACATTGTGGAAGCGCCCATAGACAAGCCGCTTAAAAGCATTGGTGCAGTACCGTAATTAGCATTGTGAAAATCGATCCAGCGGCGCATATCATCCGATTCCTTCACGCCGAATGTAATGATCTTTCCTTCACTTTTCCCGTGACTTCTTTGATCCGGAATCAGCAGGTTCATTCCATAATCGTGATACAGAGCAAAGGCAAGTCCAAAGTCCACCAACATTGTACTTCGGTATCCGTGGGCGAATAAAACCGTTCCCTTGGCATTTTTTGCCGGTACCCACAGACCATGCAGCTTCAAGCCGTCCTTGCTTTCAATATATACATCTTCCGCTTTATGCTCGATCAGCCACATATGGGAATCTACAATGTGCTGATAATATTTTCCGTATGCGGTTTTTTTGATTTCATCCTCGATCAACCATGACAACTCTTTCTTTCTAACACATGCTACAACAAACACATAGACACCGCTGACACAGAGTAAAAGAATAAATGAAATTACGAGGAATAAAACAACTGGCATTTACTTCACCTGTTTCTCCAACTTTTGAAAAAACCGAAACGACATCGGCCAAACAATGCCGGCAGTTAGAACGATTGCGCAATAGCGCGCTGCTCTACCAACGGATTCGCCCAGCAAAAGGTTCAGAGGATCCTTCAGTCCGCTTTTTACAAGCAAAACCAGCAGCAGTCCAACCGCAACCTTCTGAATCTGTATCCACCAAACGGCTTTTGTAGAGAAATTTAACCACTTCATGTCCACAATATACACGATCAGCAAACCTACCAATGCGCCAAGCAAAGTATAGGCATTTTTAAGGCCGGATTCCAGATTGTGCACATCGATATCTGCAGGAAACGGATAAAGTTCCACATAGCACAAAAAGGCTACAGACATAGCAATCATAACCCCAAGCAAAATAGGAATATTTCTCTCATTTTTGCTATAAATGATGGGTCTCAAAACAAAAACCAATGCAATAGCGATAGCAGCTGCCACCACCACATCCTGCGGGGTATGTACACCAATATACATTCTTGAGATCGGCACCAAAACTGCAACGGCAATGGCTGCGATCTTGAGCCATTTATGTTTTACAATACGAGCCACAACACTGAATGTACCGACCGCATTTTGCGTATGACCGCTGGGAAAGCTATAACCGGATGCTGCTTCTCTCGCCTGCTCCAGAATCGTAAACTTTTCATCCAGTATCCACGGACGAGGAACACGGAACAGTAATTTCATAAACTGATTGGCAACCGTTCCGATAAAGCCTACCGCCATGGCATAATAACCGCTTTTCTTATCTACGCACCAGAAAAGAATCAAAGCAACCACCAAGAAAGCGGTTTCTTCGCCCAGCTGCGTAATCAGCAGCATAAACTCATTCAGCACCGGAATACGGATGCTCTCAAACCAATAAAGAAGCCCCATATGTTTCCTCCAATAAATTGATAATTTTATTATACACGCCGAACCGACAAATGTAAAGTTTTGTCATTCGACATGTTCTTCCCTTGTATTTTTGTCTTTGAGCGGCTATAATAATATAAAATACATGAAACAGGAGATATGACAATGCCTTATTACTATTATGGTATTGACTGGAGCTATATTGTTTTGGTTCTGCCCTGCATTATTCTTTCCCTTTTGGCAAGCAGTCATGTAAATCGAACATTTCAGAAATACGCAAAACAACATGCTCGCCGTGGAATCACCGGAGCACAGGCAGCTGACCGTGTATTACGCAGCAATGGTATTACCGGCGTTCGCATTGAAAGGGTCAAGGGAAATCTGACAGATCATTACGATCCTAAAACGAATGTAATTCGACTTTCTGATAGCGTATATGATAGCACATCTACTGCTGCTATCGGTGTTGCCTGTCACGAAGCCGGTCATGCAGTGCAATATGCAGTGCGATATCTACCCATCCATTTGCGAGCAGCCATTATCCCGATTACCAACATCGGTTCACGGTTAGCTATGCCCCTCATTTTACTGGGGCTGGTCCTTTCCGCACTGGGCAGTGCCTTTGATATGTTTATATATATCGGCATTGGTTGCTTTGCCCTTTCACTGGTATTTCAGCTTGTGACTCTGCCGGTGGAATTCAATGCCAGCCGTCGGGCTCTTGAAGCGATTGAATCCGGAGAGCTACTCTCACTGGAGGAGCAAAATGGCGCACGGAAAACCTTGACCGCCGCTGCACTGACCTATGTCGCCGCAACTGCCGTGTCCCTGGCGCAGCTTGTACGTTTACTGGCGCTTTTTGGCGGTCGCAGAAGAAGAAATTAACTATTTTTTATCCACCCCGGCATTGACAACCGGGGTGGAATTGTTTATACTATTTGAGTATGAAAAGTATGAAAAGTACGATGTAGGAGGATGCTTATGGCAGGAGGAAAACATATCCTTGGCAAAGGTAAACCACGCAGAGTCTTCGGCACTGCTAAGGTCGGTGACCGTGGACAGATCGTGATTCCAAAAGAAGCTCGGGAACTATTTAATATCCAACCCGGTGATACACTGCTGATTCTGGGCGAGGAGGATTCCGGTCTGATCGTATCCCGTCCGGAACTACTGAGCGATATTGCCAATCAAATATTTGATACCGTTAAGAAAGAGGAGAAATAAATGGAACAGTTATTGGAATTATACCGTGAAATGGGTATTTCCCAGGCGGTTTATGCATATGGCGAAAAGGCCATAGAAAAACTTCGTGATCGTTTTGATACCATCGACCAGATCGCTGAATACAATCAGGCGAAGGTGTTGACTGCTATGCAGAAAAACCGTGTTTCTGCTGCCTGCTTTGCTGCAACTACCGGCTATGGTTATGATGATGTGGGTCGAGATAATCTGGAGCGTGTATATGCCGATGTTTTTCACACGGAAGCTGCACTTGTGCGTCCCCAGATCACCTGCGGAACTCATGCGCTGACGGTAGCACTGTCTGCTAACCTGCTTCCCGGGGACGAACTGCTCTCCCCTGTTGGTCTGCCTTATGATACTCTGCAGGAAGTGATTGGCATCCGTGAAAGCCCTTGTTCTCTGAAAGAATACGGTGTTTCCTATCGTCAGGTGGATTTGCTGGAAGATGGCTCATTCGATTACGATGGTATCCGCGCAGCAATCAATAAAAAGACCAAACTGGTAACCATCCAGCGCTCCAAAGGATATGCTACACGCCCCACCTTCTCTGTCAAGCAGATCGGTGAGTTGATCGCCTTTATCAAGGAGATCAAACCGGAAATCATCTGCATGGTGGATAATTGCTACGGCGAGTTTGTAGAAACCATTGAACCATCTGATGTAGGCGCAGATATGGTCGTCGGTTCACTGATCAAAAACCCCGGCGGCGGACTCGCACCCATCGGCGGATATATCTGCGGAACACAGACCTGCGTAGACCGTTGCGCATACCGCTTATCTGCCCCCGGACTGGGTCAGGAAGTTGGCGCAAACCTTGGTCTGATGCCTGCTCTGTATCAAGGCTTGTTCCTTGCTCCTACCGTTGTTGCAAGCGCTGAGAAAGGCGCTGTATTTGCAGCAAATCTGTACGAGCCCTTGGGCTTCCGCTGTGTTCCCAATGCGCAGGAAAGCCGTCACGATATCATTCAGGCTGTGGAACTCAAGAGTGAGGAAGGTATGATCGCATTCTGTAAAGGTATTCAGGCAGCAGCGCCTGTAGATTCCTTTGCAACTCCCCTGCCTTGGGATATGCCGGGATACAGCGACAAAGTCATTATGGCAGCTGGCGCATTTGTACAAGGCTCGTCCATTGAGCTTTCCGCTGACGGCCCGATCCGTCCCCCCTATGCCGTCTATTTCCAAGGTGGTTTGACCTGGCCCCACGCCAAGCTGGGTATTCTTATGAGCCTTCAGCAAATGGTCAATGCCGGTCTGATCAATATTTAACGAGGTGAGATTATGAATTGGTTTTGGTTTTCAATTATAGCCCTCTTGTGCTGGTCGGGATCTGATTTCTTTTCTAAAATAGGTTGCCGTGATGCCAAGGACAAATACAGCCATCTCAAAATGGTGATGGCGGTAGGTGTTGTCATGGGTCTGCATGCTGCCTACGAAATTTTTGTCGGCGGTGTTGCTATCAGCTGGGATGTAATTTTGACATACCTCCCCGTATCCTTACTGTACATTCTTTCCATGGCAATGGGATATATCGGCCTGCGATATATCGAGTTGTCTATTTCCTCCCCTATCTGCAATGCTTCCGGCGCACTGGTTGCCGTTGTAGCGATTATTACCGGTACGGCTGATGCCATGGACCTGCCTCAGTATCTGGCAATTGCACTGGCTTGCGCCGGCGTCATCGGCCTGGGATTTGTCGAGGCGCATGAAGATGAGGATCTCCGTGCTGCTCGTCAGGAAGCATCTAACTACAAATACGCAAAATCCTGGCTTGCTCTGGCTCTGCCGATCGCATACTGCGTATTAGATGCTGCCGGCACATTTGCGGACGATTTGGTACTGGAAACCCTGAATGAAGATTCTGCCAATGTGGCATACGAACTGACTTTCCTTGCTGCTGGTTTTGTTAGCTTTATTTATACCTGTGTCATTAAAAAGCAAAAGCTAATACCCAAAATGGAAGCGCCCAAATATATTGGAGCAATTTTCGAAACCGTTGGTCAGTTGTTTTACATCTATGCGCTTGCCAGTGGTGAATCCGCTTTGGCTGCGCCGATCATCGCATCTTATTGCATGGTTTCCGTGCTATGGAGCCGTATCTTCTTAAAAGAAAAACTCAGCTGGAAACACTACGCCTGTATCCTGCTTACATTTGCAGGCATTCTCATAATGGGTATCTACGATATGTAATATTAAATCCCGGTGCAGCAGAGCACCGGGATTTTTACACTTTATTTTGATTTGATATTCTGAACGATAATCACCGGAACATACATCACAATCAGAACAGCCGCAATCAGGATCGGGTAGCCATACAGGTGATTGCCCCAAAGCTGTTCAAAAATATACAGCGGATTTCCGGGATCTGCAGACATCAGGAACATGAAGTTGGTATCCAACAGCAGATTGACTCCGTAGATAGGAATTGCCATTGCTGCCAGCAAAAGCAGATACTTGTGCAGTTGCTTGACATCCGGAACGATATCGCCGGCAGACAACAGCACGATCGGATACATAGCCAGCAGAATGTGAACTGTAAAGCTGTGCAGATGCATAAAATTCCCAAGCGGCAAGCTTGTCCAGCTGGGAAACAGCAGGGCTGCCATAGCGCCCGGGATTCCCACTGTATACAGATAACCTCCCAGAATCTTAGAGGGGCGCCATGCATGGATCGCAATCAGGAATATATTGATACTACAAAGGTGCAGCGGCAAGTAACTTGCACGGTATCTGCCGCCAATCAACAAGCAGACGACCTTAAACAATTCGTCTGCCACCAGCAGGATGGCGATCCGCTTTCTCGCCCGCTCTCTGCCGGACTGGTCTTGTTTATTGTACCACACACAGCAGATCGCAGTTATCAGAACAAAGAAAAAGAGCCAGATCAGGTGAAGTGTTCCAAAATGCGCAAACCCAACACCGCTAACAATGGTTTCCGTGGTATCAAGAAAATACTGCATACTGTAAACCTACTTTTCTATATATTAGTTACCCTTTTCTTTCAGTAGCTGATGTTTAATATCCCAAAGTTCCTTGGAAAGATCCACATAATAGGAGTGAGGATTATCAAATCGTTTCACTTCATCCCAAAGAGAATCGACCTGCTCCAAACAATATGCTCTTACCGCATCCAGCTCGGGACATTGATAGACCAGTTCGCCATTGCGGAAAATAGGCACCATCAGTTCCTTTGCAGTGAAATCATAAACGACTTTTGTTTTCCATGTTGCTTCCGGATCAAAAATTTCCATTTCACCGGAATCATCCACAGCTTCATTATGCAGACAAATATAGTCAGCGATTGCCTTACCGGTATCATTGCCATAGAAACGATACAGTTTCTTAAAATGGGGATTGGTGATCTTGCCGGTATTCTCGGAGATCTTGATCTTGGGAATGATATTCCCGGCCTCATCCTCAACCGCCGCCAGCTTGTACACACCGCCAAAGACCGGTTCGCTCTTTGCCGTGATCAGCCGCTCACCAACGCCAAACATATCGATCTGTGCGCCCTGCCGGAGAAGTCCCTGAATAATATACTCGTCCAAAGAATTGGAAGCAGAGATCTTACACTCCGTCCACCCGGCATCATCCAGCATTTTCCGTGCCTTACGGGACAGATAGGCAATATCGCCGGAGTCCAGACGAATGCCACACTTGGTAATGCCCTTGGGCTTCAAAACCTCATTAAACACACGGATAGCGTTGGGAACACCGGATTTGAGTGTATTATATGTGTCCACCAACAGTGTTGCGTTATTGGGATACAGTTCACAATAGGCCTTAAACGCCTCGTACTCACTGTCAAACATCTGTACCCATGCGTGAGCCATGGTGCCGCCTGCATAGACGCCAAACATCTGATCAGAGATAGTGCAAGCCGTACCGTTACAACCGCCGATATAGGCTGCACGAGCGCCCAGAATCGCTGCATCTGCACCCTGCGCACGGCGAGAACCGAATTCCAAAACCGTTCTGCCGCCTGCGGCACGGACAACACGGTTCGCCTTTGTTGCAATCAGGCTTTGGTGATTGATCGACAACAAAATAAACGTTTCGATCAGCTGCGCCTCGATCGCCGGCGCACGAATAGTCATGATCGGCTCTTTAGGGAATATGGGTGTACCCTCGGGAACTGCCCAGATATCACCGGTAAACCGGAAGTTTTCCAGATACTTGAGAAAATCCTCAGAAAATAAATTTCTGCCACGCAGATATGCAATATCCTCCGGCTCAAAACGCAGGTCACGAATATAGTTCACTACCTGCTCCAAACCGGCTGCGATTGCAAAACCGCCGCCGTCGGGACACTGTCTGAAAAAAACATCAAAATAGCAGATACGATCCTTGTAACCTTTTTCGAAATAACCATTACTCATGGTCAGCTCATAGAAATCGCACAGCATTGTCAGGTTTAACTTTCCATCAACCACAGTGGTCACTCCTTTAATGTATTCATTAACAACATTATATTGTAATTATCGAGAAATAGCAACACTTATCATTGACATTTATTTTAATCTGGATTATATTAATACAAAATCAGGGGGTATTTTTATGGCAATTGAAAAAGACATGAAAGGAACCGTTTCTACAATGGTAGAACGGGAGGACACCGCACTGGAGGTAGGTTCCGGCGAACTTCTGGTATATGCAACACCTTGTATGATCGCTTTAATGGAAGGCGCAGCATGTGAAGCTATCAGCGCTGAAATTCCGGAGGAAAAGACCACGGTAGGCATCGAGCTCTGCGTGCAGCATATTTCCGCTACCCCGGTGGGACACGAAGTACGGGCAGAAGCCATCGTCACCGAGGTAGACAAGAATATTATCACATTTGAAGTCAGCGCTTATGATGAATCCGGTAAGATCGGCGAAGGCACACACAAAAGAGCGGTAGTTAACAAGCAAAAATTCCTGGATAAAACCTATTCCAAACTGTAATAAAACTAGAAGAAAGAAGATGGCTATAATGGGCAAGATCCGTGCATTTCTTCAAAAGAAGGATATCATTTTTTCCGGCAAACGGTATGGTATTGATGCTTTAGGCGCAATGGCGCAAGGTCTTTTTTGTACATTATTGATCGGAACGATTCTGAACACCATAGGACAGCAATTCAATATTGGTTTTTTGAATGCTGTTATTGCAACCATCGGTAAGGGTGAGGGCGCAGCCACATACACCATTGGCGGTCTTGCGTCTGCCATGGTAGGACCCGGCATTGCCGTCGCAATCGGTTTTGCGCTGCACTGCCCTTCCCTTGTACTATTTTCTTTGATACCCGTTGGCTTCGCTGCAAACGCTATGGGCGGTGCAGGCGGTCCTTTGGCCGTTTACTTTGTTGCCATCTTGGCATCTGAATGCGGCAAACTGGTATCCAAGGAAACCAAGATCGACATTTTAGTTACACCCATCGTCACTGTGCTGGTAGGCATTGGATTTGCGGCATTGGTAGCGGCGCCTATTGGCACAGCCGCCAGCGCAGTGGGTAATGCCGTAAAGTGGGCAACACTGCAGCAACCTTTTATTATGGGCATCCTGGTATCCGTGATCATTGGTATTGCACTGACTTTGCCCATCAGCTCCGCCGCCATTTGCGCTGCTCTCAGCCTGACCGGCCTTGCCGGTGGCGCCGCTGTTGCCGGCTGCTGTGCGCAAATGGTTGGTTTTGCGGTTATGAGTTTCCGGGAGAATCGTTGGGGCGGTCTTGTGGCACAAGGCATTGGCACCAGCATGCTGCAAATGCCCAATATTGTTAAGAATCCCAGAATATGGATTCCTCCCATCCTGGCGTCCGCCATCACCGGCCCTCTTGCCACATGTTTGTTTAAACTGGAAATGAACGGTTCTGCTGTATCCTCCGGCATGGGCACTTGCGGATTGGTCGGTCAAATCGGCGTGTACACCGGTTGGCTCAATGATATTGCAGCAGGTACCAAAACCGCAATTACAACTATGGACTGGATCGGTCTTGTACTGATCTGCTTTGTGCTGCCTGCAATTTTAAGCCTGGTCTTTTGCCAGATTCTTCGCAAAATCGGCTGGATCAAAGAAAACGATCTAAAGCTGGATCTGTAAACAAAACACCCGCGTTTCAAATTGAAACGCGGGTTTATTTTATATTTCCTGCCGTCCCTCCAGCGCTCTGGAGAGTGTCACCTCGTCAGCATACTCCAGCTGGCTGCCTACCGGCACACCGTATGCCAAGCGTGTTACCTTGACCTCCATAGGACGAAGCAAACGGGATATGTACATTGCCGTCGCCTCACCCTCTGTATCCGGGTTCGTCGCCATGATCACCTCACGGACACCACCCTGGGCAACTCGAGCCAACAGTTCCTTGATGCGAATGTCATCCTGGGTCACGTGATTCAGCGGAGAAATTACCCCGTGCAACACATGATAAACGCCCATAAATTCTCTGGAACGTTCCATAGCGATCACATCCCTGGGTTCTGCAACAACACAAATCAAGCCTCTGTCACGGGTGGTATCGTCGCAAATGGGACAAAGCTGCCGATCCGTCAAATTTTGACATACAGGACAAGTATGCACTGTGTTCTTAGCTTCGACAATGGCATTTGCAAATGCCTGTGCATCCTCCAACGGCAACGAAAGTACATGAAATGCAAGCCGCTGCGCCGTCTTTCCGCCTACACCGGGCAGGCGGGCAAACTGGTCAGCAAGTTCCTGCAAAGCAGCGGGAAAGTAATGCATATTGCCTCCTTAGAACAAGCCACCCAGATTCAGGCCACCAGTGAGCCGGGACATATTATTAGCAGAATCTGTATCTGCTGCTCTCATCGCCTCGTTGACCGCTGCGATCACCATGTCCTGCAGCATTTCCACATCGTCAGGATCGACTGCCTCCGGGTCAATAACCAATCCCTGCAACTCGTGCTTGCCGTTAACAGTTGCTTCTACAACACCGCCGCCGGCAGTAGCCGTGTAGGTCTTGTTTTCCATTTCCTCTTGCATACGCAGCATTTCCTGCTGCATTTTCTGTGCCTGTTTGATCATAGCTGCCTGATTCATACCACCGGGCATGCCACGAAATCCACCCTTTGCCATAGTTGAACTCTCCTTATTCCGAATCTCTGATTTTCACAATATCACCGTGTGCTCTGCCAAAATTAAGCAGCTGTTCCATCTGCTCGTTTTTCTGCTCCAGCTCTGCATCATCCGTCACAACAACACGCAATTGTCTGCCTAATTTTGCAGATGCCTTACGGGCAACCAACTCTAAAATATCCGGCTTATTCACCATATTTACGACGAAACTGCTGTTACAAGCCAAAACCAGCTTGTCTCCAGCTAATATACCTCTGACCGGCGCGTTGGGTGTTGTTACGAAGAAACCCGACACCGGAGAATTGATTTCCTTTCGGATCGCCGCAGCAATGTCCGTCCAAAAACCAACGGGTGCCTCATCTGCAACCACCGGTTCCTCCACCGCAGTCTGCAGTGTCTCCTGCTCCGGTTGGACACGCTTCTGCTGCACCTGGGGCACACTTACAGGCTCTTTGTTGACGCAAACAGGAATGCCGCTGACGATCTGCTCCTCCAAGCGAGACAGTCTTGCCAACACCGCCTCCATGTCAGAATCCAGTTCCGGCTGACACAGATTGATCATACACAGTTCTGCATCCAATCTGCGGCTGCTGCTTCTTGTAAAACCAGCCATTGTGTTCTGAAGCAGATTCAGCATGCGAACCAGTTCCCCAAAGGAAAAGCGCTCAGACAGTGCAACAGTTTCTTGTTCTGTAGACACACCGGACAACATGCTGATACCTTGCTTCGCTCCGGTTTTCAGCACCATAAGATCCCGTGTCAGGCATGCCATTTCATCCAGAAGTGCGCCCATGTCCTTGCCCTCTGCATACAGACTGTTCATGATAGAAAGCGCCTCGGAAGTGTTTTTGGCAGCTACTGCAGCCATCAGCTTGCCGCACTGCTGAATACCCGCAATGCCCAAGCATGCATAAACCCGTTCTGCATTGATCTCGCCGGCTGTGGCAGAAGCGCACTGATCCAGCAAGCTCAAGCCGTCACGCATGCCGCCATCGGCAAGACGGGCAAGCACTCTGGCAGCCGAGTCATCCAGGTCAATATTTTCCTGATAAGCAACATATTGCAGGCGGGCAGCAATATCCTCCTGGCTGATCCGGCGGAACGAAAAGCGCTGACATCTGGAAAGAATAGTTGCCGGCACTTTGTGCAGTTCCGTTGTCGCCAATATAAACAGCAAATGTTCCGGCGGCTCCTCAATGATTTTCAAAAGTGCATTGAAAGCCGAGATGGAAAGCATGTGCACCTCATCAATAATATACACACGCATTTTCACGTGCGACGGTGTGTAAATGGCATCATCACGCAAATCACGGACATTGTCTACGCCATTGTTGGAAGCAGCGTCGATCTCCAAAACATCCATGCAAGAACCGGAATCGATGGCCCGGCAACTAGGACAGCAATTACAAGGATTTCCGCCTTGGGGATTTTCACAGTTGACCGCTTTCGCAAGAATTTTTGCGCTGCTGGTCTTACCCGTTCCCCGAGAGCCGGTGAACAGGTATGCATGGCTGAGTTTCCCACTTGCTAATTGTGTTTTCAGCGTTTGGGTAACCGCCAACTGCCCCACGACATCATCAAATGTCTGGGGTCTATATTTTCTATACAGCGCTTGATACATAACATCCTCCAAAATATAGACCGGCTCATAACAAGATCGCACACCCAAATCTGAACAAGCCGAATGCCCGGTATCCATGCAGCCAACTCGGGAACAGCAACCCTGCGGCACACGAGAATATCCGCTTAATGCTGCTTGGTTCCCCACCTGACATGGTTCACGGGATCCCGTTGCGCAAGACCGTTCCTTCAACGCCGCTTACAAAGTCCGGACGGCACTCAAAGCTTGCCCGCGTATGGGAATTCATCCCCGCTATAGCGGATTGCGGGTAACAGGGCACCGCTATCTCCCCAACTAGTGCGACCTTGTTATAAGCCGGTCTGCTACAACAAGGTTTTATAACTTAATTCAGTTTTGCTTCGATGAAGTCAGCCAGCTCGCCGAATGTTGCGATCTTCTGATCCTCCATATCCAGCTCAACACCCAGTTCGGACTCCAGATCCATGATCATCTCAACGATGTCAAGAGAGTCGATACCCAGTGCCTCGAAGGTGCTTTCTCTGGTAATCTCGTCTGCGTTCAGCTCCAGCTGTTTTGCGGCATAAGAAACCAATTTTTCGTACATTCTGTATTCCTCCAAATATCATTATATCTGTGTTTGATATCTTTTTTATTTTATTACAACGGCACTTGTTTGTCAATGAAAGTTTTCGTTCCCATAGCCGCCGCATAGGCCGTCGACCATGCGATTTGCAGGTTAAATCCGCCGGTATATGCATCGCAATCAATGATCTCGCCGGCAAAGAACAAACCGCTGACCAGTTTCGATTCCATCGTCTTTGGGTCGATCTGTTTAACCTTCACTCCGCCGGATGTAATGATCGCTTCCGCAACCGGTCTTTTTCCTGCGATTGCAACCGGAAAATTCTTTAAAACATATAACAATTTTACTCGCTGTTCTTTTTTCAGGGAATTTGCCTGCAGATCGCCGGGAATGTCGGATAATTCCAGCAACACCGGTATCATAGAACGAGGTAACAGATCCGTCAGCGCATTTTCCATGGTGCGGTTACGATATGTGCTCAAGTCACGCAGCAGACGTTCGTTCAGTTTTTTCTCATCCAGCGCCGGCTTCAGGTCAATCAGCAGTTTGCATCCATCCCCTTTTATATGTGCGCTGGCACTGAGAACTGTAGGTCCGGACACACCAAAATGTGTAAATAACAGCTCACCGAAATCCTTGTACAGCGCTTTTCCTCTTCCATCTACTAGCCGCACGCTTACATTACGCAGGCTAAGACCTTGCATGCTTTTGCAGAGGTCGCCATCCTCCTCCAGTGGCACTAACGAGCCCTGGGGTTCAACGATTTCATGGCCTAATTGTTCCGCAATGGCATAGCCATCGCCGGTAGAGCCGGTTGCAGGATAAGAAACACCGCCGGTGGCAAGAATGACCCATTTGCACGCATGGGTCTCGTTTTCTGTTCTAACACCTTTGACAGCACCGTTTTCTGTCAAAACAGATCGGACACGACCCTCCATTACAGAAACGCCGCAATCAGACAATGCCCTTTCCAGACAAGCCAATATGTCCACAGATTTATCAGACACCGGGAACACGCGATTGCCACGCTCCGTTTTCAGCGGACAGCCTCTTTTTTCAAAGAAGTCCATAATTTTCTGCGGCGGAAACGCATTGACGGCGCTATAAAGAAACCGATTATTGCGAGGGATATTCTGCAAAATCTCCTCTGCGCTGCAATGATTGGTAACATTACAGCGACCTTTGCCGGTTATGAGCAATTTCTTTCCCAGACGGTGATTTCGCTCAATCAACAGGACTTTTTCACCGTTTTGCGCCGCTGTAATCGCAGCAAACATACCCGCAGCTCCGCCGCCGATCACAATACCATCATACATTGGTGTTGTCAGCTCTCTTTTCATATACGTTATATTCTTCCCAGACACGCTCCAGCGCATCAAATGTCTTGCTCAAAATATGCTCACGTCCGGTGGCAAGCGCAACGATGAGGGCATTGATCAGGCTCAAAGGCGCAACCAAAGAATCCACCAGGGAAACCATGTCACTCTTGGCAAGCAGCACATGGTCACAGTGTTGGCCCAGAGGCGAGAGCATACTGTCCGTAATGCCCACCACAGTGGCACCGGTGGTACGGCAATACTGCGCACCCTTTACCGTGGCTGCGGAATAGCGAGGAAAGCTAAAACCGATCACAACATCATCAGCGTTGATGCCAATCAGCTTTTCAAACATTTCGCTGGCACCGGATGCGGTCACGATATGCACGTTATTAAACATCAGGTTCAGATAGTAGCCCAGGAAGCTGGCCAAGGGCGCAACAGAGCGGCAGCCGAGAATGTAAATGCGCTTTCCGTGCACAATAGCATCCACTGCACGGCGGAACGCATCTCTATCCACCATATCAGAAGTCTGACGCAGTTTATCAATATCCGATTGCAGCACAGAAGCAACTACGTCCTGATGACCGATGCGATCGTTCGCAACCTCAATACGCTGAACAGAGGTCAGTCGGTTCAGCACCATCTCCTGCATTGCCTTTTGCATACTCGGATAGCCATCATAACCTAGATCCACCGCAAAGCGCACCACCGTGGATTCAGAAACACCCACAGCGTTGCCCAAACGATTGGCGGTCATAAATGCAGCCTTATCATAAGCCTCCGTAATATATCTTGCAAGCAGACGCTGACCCTTTGAGAAAGTAGGCGCCTTTTGCTGCAATATGGTAAACAGATCCACGTTCATAACTGATCCTCATCTCCTAATTATATTCTATAAGTATAATAGCAGAATGCATAGATTTTTGCAAGTAATCTTGCATAAATTGCATATGGTTATAGAATACTTTTGATTTCCGAATCGGTCAGATACCGCCATTTCCCGGAGGGTAGATCTCCCAAACACAACGAACCCTCGGCGACACGCACCAGCCTCTGGACCGCCATGCCTGCAGCTGCGCACATGCGTCTGACTTGTCTGTTGCGTCCCTCGTGGATGGTGACACACAACAACGCTTTACCGCCCTCCAAATCCCTAACAAGCTCCACCTGCGGCGGACGAATCTTATAGCCATCCAAAACGATGGGTCTTTTCAGTTTTTCCAGGCACTGGTCAGAATATCCCTTAACCGTTACCATATAGGTTTTGTCCACTTCATGTTTTGGGTGCATCATACTATAGGCAAAATCGCCGTCATTGGTTAACAGCAGCAAGCCTTCAGAATCCATATCCAAACGACCCACCGGATAAACACGCTGACCGCAGTCTGATACCAACATAGCTGCATTTTTTCTGCCCTTTTCATCATGCAAAGTGGTGACATAGCCACGGGGTTTGTGCAGCATGATATAAATATGTACCGGCTTGGACGGGATGGGTTTCCCGTCCAAGAAAATCGTATCCGTATCCGGATCGGCGCAATCGCCTAAGGCGCATAGCGCTCCGTTACACGTTACTCTGCCCTGGAGAATCAGCTCCTCACATTTTCTTCTGGAAGCTACGCCACGAGCTGCCAATATTTTTTGAATTCTATCCGCCATCGTTATCCTCCAAACAACTTGTCCCACAAGCTGGGTTCTTTCTGCGAAAGTTGTTCTACTGTATCACCAAATTTTAATGCCACTTTACCAACAGATTTACCGTCAATGCAGATATACGCAAACCCAGCATCTTGCCCCTCAACCGCAGGCGCATAAACGAACCCCGGGGGCTGCAGCACGATCTGAACAGTTTCATCATCTGCAAGGGCATAAATAAAGTCCTCCGACGCAATCAGCGCTACAGACCCTTCCATGCCACCGGCAACATCTGCATAACCAACACACTGTCCTGCTGTAACAATAGTTACCGCACGATATCTTTCAAACCCCATATTATATAGGTCGGTATGGTCTTTCCAATCATTAGGGTCGTTCATGGTCACAGCGACCAGGCGTCTCCCCTGGCGCACTGCGCTGGTAACCAGTATTCTGCCCGCCGCCTTGGTATAACCGGTCTTAACGCCGTCTACACCCTCTGTGCGCCATAACAGCTTGTTATGGTTGGTCAGATATCGGCCACCAGCCTTCACCGTTTTGGTAGACACGGTCTGGGCAAAAATCGGATTATCCATGGCATAGGCAGCAAGTACAGCCATATCACGGGCTGTGGAATAATGCCCGGGACTGTCTAAACCATTTGGGTTTTCAAAATGGGTAGATGTCATACCTAGGTTTCGTGCCTTATCGTTCATCAGCTCCGCAAAACCCTCGACCGTTCCGCCGCAATAGATCGCCAGCGCTACGGCAGCATCGTTTCCGCTATGGAGCATAAGACCATATAGAAGCTCCTGAATCGTAAGGATCTCGCCCTCTTTCAGATACATGGACGACCCCTCGATGCCCACAGCCTCCTTGGGAATGCGCATGCGATCCAGTACATTGCACTGCTCGCAAATAATCAAGGCAGTCATGATCTTTGTGGTGCTTGCAATGAGGCCACGCTGATCTGCCTGCTTTTCATATAGAACACGTCCGGTTTGCGCATCCAGTAAAATAGCATTATGAGCAGTAACGGCGCAAACCGGATTTGAAAAAGCCAGGACAGCAGCCAGCAATGCAGCTGCCATCCCGGCAAATAATCGTTTCACATTAATCACCCCAGGTTAATTTCCCCGGGATAATATATATTATTCAGCTTTATTGGCAGTACGGGAATCCACGAAGGCCGCAATCTTATCCAGTGTGTCCGGCACCATTTCCACCAGACGATCTGCGGTGGTATTGGCAGGCATAGCAACTGGCAGCATACGAACACTGCCCTCTTTGATTACTAAAAATGCAACAGGAGTAATCTTAACACCGGCGCCAACTCCACCGCCAAAGGGATTTTCTTTGCTATTGGGGTTCTTAGAAACAAAATCAGATCCGCCGCCGCCGACACCGATGCTCACCTTAGAGATCGGAATAATCGTAACACCGTCCTGAGTGACGATCGTTTCGCCCACCACAGTATTGGCATCTACCATTTCACGGATCTTTGCGATAGTATTGTCTAACATATTGGGAAGATTCTGGCTCATATCTCAGCACCGCCTTTTCTATTATTCATGATTTTATAATACTTTGTGATAGCTTGAATACCATATTTTCCTGCCAGCCACAGCACGTCAGCAACAGAAACCTTCAAATATGCCTTCGCTGTGATGCGGGTCACCTCTGCGCAAAAATCACACCCAACATCCACATCACGCTTGCGGATGGTAAATGCGCTTTCCAGCAAAGGTAATAAACTGCCCACAACCGCCCATGCCTTTCCGTACTTGATCGCTAAATCACTGGGATCATGGTCGGCAAGAGTCAGTTTTAACTGCAAATAGGAAATGCATAGCTTCTTTCGAAAATCCTTCAGCAAATCCAATACAACTTGCAGCAGCTTCAGAAAATCTGTAATCGGCCCGCCGGAAGTTGTGCTGCCGGTTTTCTGCTTTGGCGCTTCTTTCTTTGTCCGTTTCTTTTTCGATTGCTTGTCGGTTTTGGGATAAAGACTGAATCTGCAAGGACCCACTACCAGAACAGCACGTCCACCTTCGGTGTCATATTGCAGCACCACGCCCACCGGCAGGGCAAGCAGGACGATCAGAAGTCCCAAGGCAATCAGCCAACCGATCATTGTTCCACCTCTGCAGGCGCAGCTTGCTCAGGCTGCTCCGCCATGCCCTCAATTGTCTCCTGAATCATGGGCTCGCCAAAATCGATTTTCTCGATAGCGGGAAGCTCCTCAAGAGAGCTCATACCAAACGTACGCAGAAAATCCGGTGTCGTTTTGTATAGAATGGGGCGACCGGGAACATTTAATCTGCCTGCCTCCTCAATCAGCTTCTTATTCAGCAAAGCAGATACGGAATAAGAGCTGTCCACACCACGGATTTGTTCTACCATAGCCTTTGTAGCCGGTTGATAATAAGCTACAATGGTAAGGGTCTCCAGTTGGGAGGCAGACAGCCGGGGCGGTTTTCTGGTCTCCAGTGCCTTTGTGACATATTCCGCCATTTCGCCGGAGGAAACCATCTGATATTCCTTCTCCAGCTTTACAATACGTACGCCTCGGCGATTAAAAGCAAAGTCATCCGCCAGAGAATTTACGGCTGCAGCCACTTCAGACTCATCCGTCTCAAATGTCGCTGCCAAACGAGCCAACGAAACCGGTTCGCCAGCGGCAAACAAAACCGCCTCAATGGCTCTTTGCAAATCTGTCAGTTCCATTAAGCTTCCTCCACAATTTCTTCCGGCTCTTTGATCAATCGAACGTTGGGATCCTCACCCATATCATCGTCCTCTAAGGATACCGAATTATTTTTACATAGTTCCAGAATCGCCAAAAACGTTGCCACGACCTCAGATCTGGATTTATTGCCACGGAACAGATTTTTCAGACGCTCAATACCACGCAGTACCAGCGTTCTGATCAGTTCTGTAGCCTTGCGTGTTACGGGATAAGGCTCTTTGCCTACAATACCCTTAAAATTAACAGTGGGAGGCGGCAAGCGGCGCTGATTGCGCTCTAAAATCTCATCCAGCGCACGAAGCATATCATCCGGAGCATGCTTATAGCGGTATGTTCTGTCCCTCTGAAGCGGCTCCGGATCTTTTGTGAATACACATCTGCCGATGTCATTCATAGGCTCCAGCACTGTGATCGCCATGCGGATCTGATCCATTGCCTCCCGGCGCTGACGCTCGATCAAAGATTGCCGGAGAATATCCAGCTCACTCTCAGCCTCCGCCGCCTCGGCTGCAGACAGCAGCATTTTGGTCTTGATCAGCATCAGGTGGGAAGCCATGGTAATAAACTCACTGGCGACCTCGATATCTAAACGCTTCATCTCATCCAGGTAGGCAAGATACTGCTCAAGAATTGCAGAAATGGACACATCCTGGATCTCTATTTTGTTTTTGCTCAGGAGTAAAAATATTACGTCCAGTGGTCCCTCGAAATCCTCCATGCCCTCGCTGCGGGTATGAACGATGCCTTGGAGACGATATTGCGGTTGTACCATAATCATTCTCCGAATCTTTTTCTTCTGATTATTGCCATTATACCACCCATTTTATAATCACGCAAGCTTTTCAAATAATTTTGGCAAAATATAATAATCATTGATTTTTTGTCGAATTTATGCTATAAAAATCACAAATAGATAAGGAGGTTGGAAACATGTCAAACAACAACCGTTATCAGCAAATGGAGCAATATATGACCGGCGCTCTTTTAGCGTCTGCGGTCATGTTTATCATCTATCTTTTCTCCGCAGGATCCGGCACGATCTGGCTGCAGGTCATCTCTGCAATCATTGCCGTACTGATCAGTGGCGCATGTCTTTATTTTCTATATACCTCCAAAGAGCTGCTGCGTGCCAGAAGCTTATGGATGACCGTTACCAGCGCATCTGTGATTATATGTATTCTGTTCTCCCTGATCCTGCAGTTCCCCTCTCCCAATCCTTTGGCACAGTGAAATAAAAATAACGGAAAGAACCGTGATGGTTCTTTCCGTTATTTTTATTATACTTCCGCTTTCTGCTGCACCGGGAATCGCTTTCTGCAGTAAGCGTAATATACAAATAACGAAGTCATACTGCAAACATAAGACACGGGATAACACCAGTAGATCAACATATAGCTATCCGGACGAATGGGGCAAATAAACATGACCCACAAAATTCGAACTACACATACACAAAATATATTGAGTGTTGTGGGGATCGCAGTTTTCTTGATGCCACGCAAGCAACCCAGGAGCACATCTGAAATACTGTACATAACAAAGCTCCAGGATATGAGAATCAGCTTTCTTGTGCCGGCATAAATCACATCCGGATCACTATTAAAGATACCCATAAAGAAACCGGGTGCAACTGTGATGATGGTTGCCAGTGCCGCCACGATCAGGACGCAGTATGCACCGCCAATCCACAGCACCTGATCAATCCGCTTGAATTTTCCTGCGCCGTAACACTGACCGGCAAAGGTAATGCACGCTGTATAGAACGCAGATATGACCTGATTCAGGAATGTAGAAAGCTGCGTTGCCGCTGTGCTGCCGGCAATCACCGTATCACCAAACGTGTTGATACTTGCAGAAACCGTCACATTAGATAAGCTGAACACCATACTGTTGATCGCACAGGGGATGCCCACCTTCATAATATTGACACACTGTTCCTTGTGAATTTTCATCTCGCCCATGGTAAGCTTAAATTCATCCTTGGGATCAAACAGAATGTAAAGCAGCCAAATTGCAGAAAGATAATTGGAAATTACCGTCGCCCAGCCTACACCGGCAACAGACATCTTAAATCCAATCACAAACAGCAGATTCAGCAGTACATTTACAAGACCGCATATCGAGATCACCATCATGGGACGCTTGCTGTCGCCATGAGTACGCAGGATGCCGGCGGCAAAGTTATACAAGATACTGCCGGGGATACCGCAGAATATAATCCGCATATAAAGGGTAGATTGGTCAATTATATTCTCCGGGCACTGCATCAGCTGCAGTAACGGTTTACAAACCAATATACCGAGAATCATCAATCCAATGCCACACAACGCCGACATAGCAATGCCAGTGTGCATACTTTTCCGCAATTCTCTGTGTTTTTGTGCGCCCAGCAGATTGGAATTGACAATATTACCGCCAACCGCAATGCCGATCAGCAGGTTGGTCAGCAATCCGGTTGCCGATGCGGTAGCGCCAACTGCCGCAAGTGCAGCCTTGCCGGCAAATCTGCCCACCACTGCGCTGTCAGCTGCGCTATAGAGATGCTGCAATATGTTTGTGACGATCAGAGGGAATGCAAATACCAGCAATTTTTTGGTGATCGAGCCGGTAGTCATATCCACTGTACGTGCAGACTTCATATTACCCTCCCCTTTCTGCGACCTATTATAGACCCATTTTTCAAAAAAGCAAGTTATTTCAATAGATATTTGAAAATATCACCCCGGTTTGCACTTTTTGCGCAAACCGGGGTAAATTCAGATTCTATTGTTCCTCTGTTTTATCAGTTGCTTCCTTGCCGATGCGCATAATATCGTAGGGTGTGGTCTGATATACCAGATAATTCAACCAGTTGGAAAACAGCAGATTTGCGTGGGCGCGCCAGCGAACCAAAGGCTCCTGGGTATCGTCATCATCCGGGAAATAATTTTCCGGAACACGAATGGGCAGGCCAAGATTTTTATCACGCACATACTCTTTTTTCAGTGTATCAGCATCGTATTCAGAGTGTCCGGTAATAAATATCTGGCGGCCTTTTTTGTTCATAACCGCATAAACACCTGCTTGTTCGGAGGATGCCACGATCTTAAGACCGGGAACTTTTTCAATATCCTCACGATCCACCGTTGTATGCCGGGAATGGGGTACCCAGAAAATATCGTCAAATCCACGCATCAGGATAGAACGCTTGTAATCCGCCTTATGGGGAAATACGCCAAACATCTTTTCCGGCAGGTCACGCTTGGGAATACCGTAGTGGTAGTATAGACCGGCTTGCGCACCCCAGCAAATATGCATTGTGCTGTGGACATTGGTCTTGCTCCACTCCATGATGCGGCAGATTTCATCCCAATAATCCACATCCTCAAAAGCCATATTCTCCACCGGCGCACCGGTAATGACCATGCCATCAAACTTTCTGTCCTTCAGCTCGTCAAAGCTCTTATAAAAGTTGATCAAATGCTCCTGAGAAACATTCTTGGCAACGTGGGTTGTGGTATGCATCAGTTCCAGGTGAACCTGCAGCGGTGTGTTACCCAAAAGCCGGGACAGCTGTGTTTCCGTCTCGATTTTGGTGGGCATCAGGTTCAAAAGCACGATCTCAAGGGGACGAATGTCCTGAGTTGTTGCCCGGTCTTGGTGCATGACAAATATATTCTCATCCTGCAGCGTACCTGCAGCAGGCAGATCATTCGGAATTTGAATGGGCATAAATGGCACCCCTCTCTGATAAACTTGCTATATTTTACTCTATAACCGCAAGATTGTCAATCGTCCATCGTTGCCAGTTCCGTGCCTGCATAATAATACGCAAGTATCTCATCGTAGGTACTGCCGCCTACCGCCATTGCATCTGCTCCGTATTGGCTCATACCGACTCTATGACCAAAGCCTTTGGTGGTGATGGTGACCGTGTTCCCCAATACTGTAACCGTCATGGCTGTAGAACGCAGTCCCAGTCTGCTTCGCAAAGTCGTTCCGGAAAATGTTTCGCCGCAGATCTGCATACTATCCACACCCCCACCGTCTGTATATTGTATCTTACCGATTTGACACGATCCGGAGGTATCCTTGATTTGCAGCAAACGCTTAAATTCAACAACCGAAAAGCGCACAGTATCCACATAGTGCGTTGCGTTCTCCTCACCGGGACTTTCAGTTGCACGCAAATACGGAACATCAGAGCCCCAAACAGCCGCCGCATCTTCTGTCATGCCGCCGGAGCAGGAAAAATATGTCGCCTCGATCAACTCGCCATTATATAACAGAACTTGACCGGCAGTTGCCTGCACTGCTGCGCTTACTTTTTCAACACATGCCGCATCACCGCCATCGAATACATAGTCCTCCGGGGATATATAACCTTGGCAGCAAGATGGATTTGTACAGACTGCCGCAGTCGCATGCTTTGTTCCGGAGGACTTTCGTTTCAGGGCATAGGTGCGTGCAACAACACCTTGCGCCTTCAGCGCTTCAGTCTCGAAGTCTGCAGGCATTTCGCATAAAACAACCGCTGTAATATATTCCTCCAGCTCCATATCTGTCACAGAGCCGTCATCCAGCTGAACCAGCAGACGAATATCCTTATTCGGTGTAGTTGTTGGCACTGTAACGGTTGCTTCTGCGCCTATCTGGGAATATTCCGATACCTGCGGTTGTTTTGCAACTGTCGGCACCACAGAAAACAGCACAGCCGGATACAATATCCCCAGTATCAGCGCCACTAAAATTTCCGTTGTCTTCTTTTGCATATTATCACCCAAGGATATTTTAACAAAGGCTCAGGATAGATTGTGGCGTTTTTACGGGGAGATCATTCCAACTTTGCGTCAACGCTTGACATAAAACTCTGTCAGAAGTATAATTTATACAAGAATATAATCGAAAGGTCTCATATAATGAAAAAGACAGTAAAAATCATTTTGCCAATCGTACTGGCGCTGGCCATTGTTCTGTGTGCAGTATGGTACTTATTTGTATATGACCGGGCATTTACGAGAGATGTACTTCTGACCTTTGCCCGTTATAACGAAAAAAGCGGCAATCATACCATCGCCGGCTGGTTCTATAATCAAGCTTATGCACAATCCGCCAACAGTGATGCGGTTGCTATTGAGTTAGCCGAACAATATAAGGTCATCGGCAACTATACAAAGGCTGAATTCACATTATCCAATGCTATTGCCGACGGCGGCGGTGTCGATCTGTATGTGGCATTGTGCAAGACCTATCTGGAGCAGGACAAGGTTCTGGATGCGGTCAATATGCTGGATCGTATTGCTAACGAATCCATTAAGAACGAACTGACATCTATGCGGCCGGCTGCCCCATTGGCAACTCCGGATCCCGGTTTTTACAACCAATATATCAGCGTGACCGTCACTGCCGAGGAGGGCACGATTTATGCCAGCACAACCGATAAATATCCCTCCATTAAGAAAGATCTGTACTCTGCGCCTATTCTTATGCAAGACGGTGAAAACACCGTATATGCAGTTACCATCGCTGAAAACGGCTTAGTAAGTCCTTTGGCGATTTTTGGTTACACCATTGGCGGTGTGATCGAAAAAATTGAGTTTGCAGATTCCACTTTGGAAACCGCTATCCGGGAAACCCTCTCTGTCAGTGCGGATAAAGAACTGTTTACAAACGATTTGTGGACGATCAAGGAATTTACCGTTCCTGCAGGCGCAACCAATTATACAGATCTGAAACACATGGTTTTCCTTGAGAGCCTAACCATCGAAAACGGCACTGCCGGTCAGCTCTCCAATATCTCCACTATGAGCAATTTGGCAGAGCTGAAAATCGTTGATCTTGCTATTTCTCAGGAGGAACTGCAAATCATTGGCAGTCTGCCCAGCCTGAAAAAATTGACCCTGCAGAGTTGCAAACTCACCGGCATCGCACCCTTGCAGTCTGCTACTTCTCTGGAATATCTGGATCTGACCGGAAACACTGTACGCAATATCGATGCCATTTCCGCCATGACCGGACTGAAGGAACTCTATCTGAAAAGCAACGCTGTTACCGATTTGTCTGCCTTGTCCGGCTGTGTTGTGCTGACAAAGTTGGATGTGTCATCCAACGCACTGACTTCCCTTGCGCCCATCAGCACGCTGACTTCCCTCACCTGGCTGAATGCCGGTACAAATACCATTACCGAGCTGGGGCAGATCGATAACCTCAGCGCACTGACTGTTCTGAAGCTTAACAACAACGCTTTGAACAGTGTTGGCGCTTTGGGCGGATGTTTGGCATTGACCGAACTGGACCTATCCACCAACGCACTGACCGATATCACTTCACTGTCAGAGCTTACAAACCTGATGTATTTCTACTTCTCCCATAATCAGGTTACCAAGATTCCCGAACTTGGCACTAGCAGCGCATTGGTCAAAATCGACGGTTCTCATAACAAAATCTCCAGTCTGAAACCGCTGAGCGGTCTGCAAAATCTGAACTATGTACAGATGGACTACAACAGCGACATTTCTTCTGTCAAGGATCTGTCAAACTGCAGACGGTTGGTAGAAGTGAACGTCTACGAAACAAAGGTCTCCGATGTTTCTTCCCTGACAAGTCAGAATATCATTGTAAATTACAAACCCGTATAATAACGAACGCCCGGAGGAAAACCTCCGGGCGTTTATTATTTATTTTCCTCATCCTGAATCTCTTTTAGCAGTTTCTTATCTGCCTTGCTGCTCAGATCCAGTTTTTCGTACATATCCGGTCGACGATCCCGTGTGCGGATAATGGATTGCTTTCTGCGCCACTGGGCAACCTTTTCGTGATTGCCAGACAGCAGAATCGGCGGCACTTCCCTGCCATGCCAAATCGCCGGGCGGCTATACTGGGGATATTCCAAAAGACCATTGAAGTGACTTTCATCCTCAAAGCACTCCGGGTCTGCAAGAACACCGGGAACCATGCGGCACACCGCATCGGTAACCGCCATAGCGGCGATCTCGCCGCCGGTGAGCACAAAATCACCCAGAGAAATCTCTTCGTCCACGCACTCGTCAATGAACCGCTGATCGATTCCCTCATAGTGACCGCAGACAAGAATCAGGTTATCCATCTTGCTCAACCGCACTGCGTCCGCCTGGTTAAAAGTTTTACCGCAGGGGGACATATAAATCGTATGTACCGGCCCGGAAACCTGGTCACAAACCGCCTCCCAGCAACGATACAGCGGATCCGCTGTCATAACGGCGCCCCGTCCGCCACCATAGGGATAGTCATCTACCTGATTCTGCTTGTTGGCTGTGTAGTCACGGATCTGATGGGTCTCAATCTTGATAAATCCCCGATCCTGGGCTCTGCCCAAAATACTGTCGGACAAAACATCCCCAAGGGTCTCGGGGAACAACGTCAAAATATCAACTCTCATCCGTCCGCATCCCCTCGATGATTTTTACATCCATACGCTCTGCATCCATATCCGTATTGAGCACAAATTCCTTAACTGCAGGTATCATATAGGTATGGTCGCCTTCCACCATATAAACCTTATTGCCCGGGTAATCCAGTACATCTGTGATCGTGCCCAACAATGCGCCGTCACAATATACCGACAAACCGATCAGCTCCGCCACAAAAATCAATTCCTTGGGCGCATCGGCTCTATATACTTCCACTGTCATTCCCCGAAGCGCCTGACCGGCCTCTACGGTATCTACACCCTTCAGTTTCAGCAGATTGCAAGTCTTTTGAATTCGGCAGCTTTCCACAGCATAATCCGTACCGCCAATACGAACACGCTTAAAGTCCAGTAAAAATTCCGGACCATCTGACCACGGCAAAACCTTTACCTCACCACGGACACCGTGGGTAGTAACGATCTCACCTGCTTCTAAAAATTCGATTTTCATGGAACTACCTCCAGAATGTACTGTAGATATTATATCAGTTTTTGCCCAAAGGGGCAAGTCCAAATAATGAGAAATGCGTGACGGCTTACCGTCACGCATACTCATTTAATCTACAATTTCCACCGAAACTTTTTCACCGGTGCGCTGCGCAACGGTCTTAACGATGGTGCGAATCTCCTTCGCAATCCGACCCTGGCGGCCGATAACCTTTCCCATGTCGCCGGGGGCAACACGGAGTTCCAGAACCTTACCCTCTTCGTCAGAGGTCTCGGTTACTGTAACAGCATCCGGATCGTCCACCAGATTCTTTGCCATATACAGCAAAAGCTCTTTCATTGTGCAACTCCTTTGGGAAATTACAGTACGCCAGCCTTTTTCAGCAGGCCGCGGACGGTATCAGTGGGCTGTGCGCCGTTCTTGATCCATGCCTGTGCCTTCTCACCGTCGATAGTGATAGTAGCAGGATCGGTCAGGGGGTTGTAGGTACCGATCTCCTCGATGCAACGGCCGTCACGGGGGCTGCGAGCATCAGCAACAACGATACGGTAGTAGGGGTTCTTCTTTGCACCCATTCTTCTCAGTCTGATCTTAACCATGTGTTTTCACCTCCAAGTAAAACTTTTTCTATATCGCAAAGCATATTGCTTTCAACGAACCATTAAAATCCGGGGAATCCTCCGAAGCCTCCCAAGCCACGCATGCGCTTCATTTTCTTACCTGCGCCGGGGCCGGAGAACTGCTTGATCATGGAACGCATTTGCTCAAAAGACTTCAGAAGCCGATTGACATCCTCAACTTTCAAGCCAGCGCCGGCGGCAATTCTCTTTTTGCGGCTGGCACCGATAATGCTGGGGTTCTCCCGTTCCTTCGGTGTCATCGACAAGATAATCGCCTCGGTATGCGCCATGGCTTTTTCGTCCACCTGAATATTTTTCAGTCCTGCGCCGCCGGGAATCTGAGCAAGAATATCCTGCATAGAGCCCATGGAACGCATCTGTACCATCTGATCATAAAAGTCCTGCAATGTAAAACGGTTGGATTTCAGCTTTTCTTCCATCTCAGCCGCTTTTTGCGCATCGTATGCCTTTTCGGCTTTCTCGATCAAAGTCAGCACATCGCCCATACCCAAGATCCGGGATGCCATGCGATCCGGATAGAACGGCTCAATATCCTCCAGCTTTTCGCCAATACCGGAGAATTTCACCGGCTTGCCGGTTACTGCCCGGACAGACAGCGCAGCGCCGCCTCTGGCATCGCCATCAAGCTTGCTGAGCATAACAGAATCAATATCCAGCCATTCGTTAAAACTGGTAGCCGCATTGACTGCATCCTGACCGGTCATGGCATCCACCACCAGCATGATCTCATCCGGCTTGACTTCGGACTTGATGCTCTGCAGTTCGGTCATCAAGGCTTCATCCACATGCAGACGTCCTGCTGTGTCCAAAAACACCATATCGTGACCGTGCTGACGGGCATACAAAACTGCCGCCTTAGCAATCTGCACCGGATCTGTCTGACCTTGCTCAAACACCGGAATGCCCAGCTTTTCTCCGCAAACTTTCAACTGCTGGATCGCAGCCGGACGATAAATATCACAAGCAACCAACAACGGATTCTTGCCTTGCCGTTTCATAAGACCGGCAAGCTTGCTACCGTTGGTGGTCTTACCTGCACCTTGCAGGCCGACCAGCATTACAACAGTTGTTCCGTTGGGATTCGTAGTAATGTGCTTAATATCGCTGCCCATCAAATTGGTCAGCTCTTCGTTGACGATCTTAACGATCATCTGCGCCGGGGTCAAGGATTCCAGCACATCTGCACCCACGCAACGCTCCGTCACGCCCTTAACGAAATCCTTAACGACCTTATAGCTGACATCCGCTTCCAGAAGCGCCATGCGGATCTCACGCATCGCCTCTTTTACATCGGCTTCCTTCAGCCGTCCTTTGCCTCTGAGCTTTTTGAAGACGGATGAAATTTTTTCCGTTAATCCTTCAAATGCCATACTTACTCCTCTAAAACAGATGCCGCTTCCATGATCTGCCGCCCAATGGCAACGATCTGCTCATCCGTGTGGGTGATCAATTTATCTGCTGCTACGCGCACAGTCTGCATCACCTTGCGGCAACGCATATCACGGCGCACACAGCCGGTCTTTGTCTCCATGTTGCGAAGCAGCGCCTCTGCTCTGCTCAGATTATCAAAAACGCCTTGCCGGCTGATTCCCAGTTCCTGACCGATCTCACCAAGAGAAAGGTCTTGATTATACCGCAATTCAAAGCATTCTTTTTGTCTGTCTGTCAGCAGATCGCCGTAATAATCATAGAGAAGAACCAATTCCGTTGCGTCCATAGGAGCCTCCTGTCAAGCTATTTTGCTTGATACCTGCGGTATTATAACACGACAGTTTCGGCTTGTCAAGTATTTTTACATGACACCTTAAATAATTTTATACCACTGGGAAATCACTGCATCCCGGGTAAATCCCATGCGCTGATAAAGCTTGATCGCAGCATGGTTTTCTGATGCAACTTCCACGAATGCATAATCGCCGGACAGCACCGTATTAAGGGCTGCAACCAAAGCAACGCCACTACCCGGAACAACCGCTGCCACTACCCGGATCTCATTCTCTGCTATAGCGCCTATTCCCAGCAATTCATCACCGGAATACACAAAATAGGCAGAATTGCTTTGCTGCATTTTCTCAGCATCAGTCCGGGTCATTACCGACGCATTGGGAATTGTACGCATTTTTTCATTATAAATATCTCTCCACAGATCAACACTCTGTTCATCTAATAAACGCAGGTCAGCAGCGGTAAGGGGTATTTGGTTGCGTTGAATTCGCATTTTCCAGATTTCAGTATGCAGCGGATATTCTGCAGCCACCGGATGTCCGGTGGCATAAACATTTTCACCGCCGGCTGCACGGCAAAAATCAGCACATTCCCTCAAAAGCGCCGCTCCATCAGAGGCTGATTGGATACGGATATAGCTATCGCCGGTATATGGAATTTGACTTAAAGTAAGACTTGCAATACCGCATTGGGTAGTAAAAAAAGGTATATCTCGCATATATTCGCCTCCTCTTCCTAAAAGTACCATAATTCCCTTAACTTTACAACATAAATATGGGGATTTTTCGCTATTTTCCCCTTGCTATTGCAATCTTTTTTAGTATAATGACACTGTCATTTTACATAGGAGGTACTAATCATGATAAAGACTATCAGCAAAAAAGAATACAACACCGAAACCGCAAAATTTATCAAGAAATATACTTACGGTTCTTTTGGCGATCCTGCAGGTTATGAAGAATGTCTGTTTGAAACAACGGATGGCTATTTCTTCATATATGTGCGTGGTGGTGAAGAATCCATTTACACCACAGAGGATATTAAAAGAATATCGAAGGCCAAGGCTAACGAATGGATCGGCACACACTAATCACTCGGAGACTGCACTGCAGTCTCCATTTTTCTTGACATATATGATATTCTATAGGTAGATAAATTACACGATTAGGATCTGTGCTTATGAAACGAATCGCTATAATTTTAGTGGTGCTTATGCTCACGGTTTCCATATGTGCCTGCGGAAAAACTGACCGTGTGCAGATAGCTGCCACTACCCTGCCAACATATGAGTTTACGGCTACGCTTTGCCAGGGAACTGATATCATGGTTGGTCAACTGATTACAGAAAATATATCCTGCCTGCACGATTACACACTGCACACCACGCAAATGCAGATGATCGAACATGCAGATCATATTGTCATCTCCGGCGTCGGCTTGGAATCTTTTTTAGGCGATGTGCTGACCGACTCAAGCAAGATCATTGATGCGTCTACAAGCATTCCCCTTTTGGAAACCTGCGCCCATGACGAGCATAGCGAGCATGACCACGACACCTATGACCCCCATATTTGGTTGTCACCGGATAATGCAAAAATCATGGCGCAGAATATCTGCCAAGGTCTTACCAAGGCGTATCCGGAACATACGGAAACTTTTACAGTAAATCTCTGCATTCTGTTGGAGCAGCTGGACGAACTGAAGCAATATGCAGCGGAATCTTTATCCGACCTGTCTTGCCGGGAGATCATCACATTCCACGATGGCTTCACCTATATGGCGGATGCGTACAATCTGACGATCCTGCATGTCATCGAGGAGGAATCCGGCAGCGAGGCCTCTGCAGCTGAGCTGATCGAACTGATTGAACTTGTAAATGAGCATTCCCTCTCCGCAATTTTTACGGAAACCAATGGTAGTCGTTCTGCCGCCGGCATTATCGGTTCTGAAACCGGCGCTAAAATTTATACACTGGATATGTGTCTTTCCGGTGACAGCTACATAAATGCCATGTATCAAAATATCCGGACACTAAAGGAGGCATTAGGATGAATATCGGTTCTCATGGTCGGGGCTGCGGACATTCCTGCTGCCTGCGGATCCAGGATCTATCTGTTAAGATCGGCGGAGAGGATATTCTGCGCAACATCAGCCTGCACGCCCATTGTGGCGAGCTGATTGCACTGATCGGCCCTAACGGCGCAGGCAAAAGTACACTTATTAAAAGCGTATTAGGCCAGCAGGAATACAATGGTGTTATATCCTTCTCTGTACCGGGTCAGCGTAACAGAAATCCCAAAATCGGTTATGTGCCGCAAAGTCCTACCTTTGACCCCTCCGATCCCGTAACGGTGGCAGATCTGTTTGCATGCTGCATGTGCAAACGACCTGCATTTCTTGGTCTGTCCAAAAATATGCGCAACAAGGTGCTTGCCTGTCTTTCTCGGGTTCATGGAGAATCCTTGATTGATAAGTGTGTCGGTAAGCTATCCGGTGGCGAGCTGCAGCGTGTCCTACTGGCATTGGCATTGGAACCTCTACCCAACATCCTGATATTAGACGAGCCCCTCTCCGGCGTTGACGCAGCAGGTATGACTGCCCTGATGGACATGCTGGACGAGATCCGCAAGGAATACGACCTGTCTATACTCATGACCACCCACGATTTTGGCATGCTCAATTCCTACGCAGACCAGGTGATCCTGATGGACAAGGAAGTTATCTGTCAGGGTACACCGTCTGAAGTGCTGAACAGTCAGGCATTTCGAGATATATTTTACGGAGGGAGGCACAACGTAAAATGACTTTATGGTATCATTTCTGTGACCTGCTCCCCTTCGAAATGCTCCACTGGGATTTTATGAAGAACGCATTTCTTGCAATACTCCTGATTGCGCCGTTATTTGGACTGTGTTCTACTAAAATCGTAACCGGCAAAATGAGTTTCTTTTCTGACGCTCTGGGTCACTCCGCCTTTACCGGCATCGCTATTGGCTGCATATTCGGCATTGCTGCGCCCACTTGGGTAGCTGTGATTTTTTCTGTGGTCTTTGCACTTTTGTTCTCCCTGGTCAGATGTCGCAGTGATCAGGCCGCCGATACGCTGATTGGTGTATTTTCCAGCACTGCAGTTGCTTTGGGTATCTTTATCGCCACATTGGGTGGTGGTAGCTTTACCAAATATAACCGTTATCTCATTGGCGACATTCTTTCTGTCACGCCTGGCGAAATCGGTCTGCTGGCAGTCGTTTTACTGGCAGTCGTTGCCTTTTTTGTTTTCTATTCTAACAAGCTGACACTCAGCGCTATACACCCCCATCTGGCATCCTCCCGGGGAATCCGCGTACATCATACCCACACGATCTTTACCGTTATGATCGCTGTTGTGGTGACGCTGGCTATCTCTTGGGTTGGTCTGCTGATCCTGAATTCCCTGCTGGTTTTGCCCGGCGCATCTGCCAGAAACATTGCTCGAAATCTGCGGCAATACACCATCTGTTCTGTTGTGATTGCATTGCTTGCCGGCATTATCGGTTTGATCGTTTCTTTCTATCTGGGCGCATCTGCCGGCGCAACTATCTGTCTTGTTCTTGCCGGTTTCTTTATTATTTCTTTCTTGTTTCGAAAGGTAAAAGCTTAAAATGCAGGAAATTACCATTAACCCCATCGCCCGTATCAAAAATGATTTCAACACAAAATTTGGTGTCCCAAGGCAAAGTGGTCTTGTCCGGTCGCTTCGCTCGACCATTGTGTTTGAACCGGAATTTCGCAACGACGACGCACTGCGTGGCATTACGGATTTCTCCCACATCTGGTTGATCTGGCAATTTTCAGAAAACGTTCGAAAGGACTGGTCGCCCACAGTGCGTCCTCCCCGGTTGGGTGGAAATACACGTTTAGGTGTTTTCGCAACCCGTTCCTCATTCCGGCCTAACAGCCTAGCGCTATCCAGCGTTGAACTGATTGGCATCGAAAAAACAGAGGAATATGGCACAGTATTGCATGTGTCCGGCGCAGATCTGATGGACGGCACGCCCATATTCGACATCAAGCCGTATTTGCCATACAGTGACTGCCATCCGGAAGCGACCAGCGGCTTTGTAAGCAACGCAGACGATTTTTTGTTGGAAGTTCAGTTCCCTGCCGATCTTTTGAATAAAGTTCCCGCAGACAAACAGCAGCCGCTTATGGAAGTATTGTCCCACGATCCCCGTCCCTCCTATCAGCACGATGCAGATCGGGTATACGGTCTTTCATTTGGTGGACTAAACATTCGCTTTCAAGTAACAGGAAAAGTATTGCAAGTTATAGATGTCCAATAATAAAAAGAACCGACGGAACATTCCGTCGGTTCTTTTCTTTTACTTAAAATACTTAACAGCTGCTTCGAACATACGAATATCGTAGTTGCCGGGAACGTTCTTATAAAGACCGTTACCGATACGCTCGCTGTGACCCATCTTGCCAATCACACGACCATCGGGAGAAGTAATGCCCTCGATAGCAAGCAAAGAGCCGTTGGGGTTGAAGTCGGTGTCCATGGTAGGCTCACCATTCAAATCAACGTACTGGGTTGCGATCTGACCGTTAGCAGCAAGCTTCAGCGCCAATTCCTCGCTGGCAAAGAAACGACCCTCGCCGTGGGAAATGGGTACATTGACGATATCGCCCACATTCATAAGGCTCAGCCAGGGAGACTTGTTGGATGCGATCCGTGTACGGACGATCCGGGACTGGTGACGTGCGATGGTGTTGAATGTCAAAGTAGGACAATCCGCATCGGTGTCAATGATCTTGCCGTAGGGCACAAGACCCAGCTTGATCAATGCCTGGAAACCGTTACAGATACCGCACATCAGACCGCCACGATCGTCCAGCAATTTGGTGACCTGTTCTTTGATAGCAGGATTACGGAAGAACGCAGTGATGAACTTTGCGGAGCCGTCAGGCTCGTCACCGCCGGAGAAACCACCGGGAATAAAGATCATCTGACTGTCAGCGATCAAGCCGGCAACGCTTTCCACACTCTGGGCAACATCATCCGCAGTCAGGTTGCGGATCACCGCAATTTCAGGCTCAGCGCCGGCAGCCAGAACCGCACGGGCAGAGTCGAACTCGCAGTTCGTACCGGGGAATACCGGAATCAAAACCTTGGGCTTGGCAACCTTAATTGCAGGTGCTGCTGCAAAAGCGCCGGTAGCTGCAAAGGAAGTGATCTTCTTATCGGTTTCCACAGTCTTGGTGGGATAGACAGCCTCCAAGGTGGCTGCGTTCAGCGCATAGAGTTCCTCAATGGTTGCGCAATCATCCTGCAGAACGATTTTCTCGTCTGCGGTGGTTTGACCCAGCTTCATCACATTGGGAATCTCAACATCCTCTGTCAGCTCCGCTACGATAAAGCCCCACAGAGAGGACACATGCCAAATAGCATCCAAATCAGCGCAGGAGGCAAAGCCGATGCGGTTACCAAAGGACATCTTCATCACCGCTTCACTAATGCCATTCTCCACTGCCCAAGCGGCCTTCACCTTGCCCTGTTTATGCAGCGCATAGAAGTCCTCCCAAGCCTTTTTCTGACACTCGGCAGTATTATCCATCGGTCCGAACAGATAGACCGGATGACCGGCTTCCTTGAACTCAGGGCTCAATACATCCGCTTTCTCCACCGGAGCGATAGCAAAGGAAATCAAAGTAGGCGGAACATCCTTATCCAGGAATGTACCGGACATGGAATCCTTACCGCCAATGGCGGCTGCACCGATCTCCAACTGCGCATCCAGCGCGCCGAGCAGCGCCGCAAAAGGCTTGCCCCAGCGATCCGGCTCGGACTTCAGCTTTTCAAAGAACTCCTGCAGAGTCAGATAGACTTTCTTATAATCTGCGCCGGCTGCTACCAATTTGGCAACAGAACTATAGATAGCTGCATGTGCGCCGGTATAGGGATCAACGCTCAAACAATCCGGGTCACAACCCCACGCAAACAGACTGCCCTGCTCGGTAAACTCACCGGGCAAAACCGGCAACTGGGCTGCCATCGCCTGAGCAGGTGTAGACTGAGTCTTACCGCCAAAGGGCATCAGCAAAGAGCCTGCGCCGATAGTTGCATCAAAACGCTCCACCAAGCCACGCTGGCTTGCGGTTTTCAGGCTGGAAGCCATCTGCTTCAAAGAGCCGAACAACGGTTTTGCCAAAGAGGACAGGTCTTTTTCATTTACCTGCACATTCGCATGCTTCACAGCGCCATTGGTATTCAGGAATTCACGGGAAAGATCAGCGATCACATTACCCTTCCAATGCATGACCATGCGCGCTTCCTCGGTGACAACCGCTACACGGTAGGCTTCCAGATTCTCCTTTTGTGCGTGGGCAATAAAGGCATCTGCATCCTCTGCAGCTACAACCACTGCCATACGCTCCTGAGATTCGGAGATTGCCAGTTCCGTGCCGTCCAGACCATCATACTTCTTGCGAACAGCGTCCAGATCGATCTGCAGACCGTCAGCCAGCTCACCGATGGCAACGGATACGCCGCCGGCGCCGAAGTCATTACAACGCTTGATCAGACGAGTAACCTCCGGGTTGCGGAATAAACGCTGGATCTTGCGTTCCTCGGGGGCATTACCCTTCTGAACTTCAGATGCCATGGTAGTCAGAGATTTCATATTATGGCTCTTGGAGGAACCGGTTGCGCCGCCGATACCGTCACGACCGGTACGACCACCCAGCAGGACGATCACATCGCCAGGTGCAGGACGCTCACGGCGCACATTGTACGCAGGGGCAGCCGCCACAACAGCGCCGCACTCCAAGCGCTTTGCAATATAGCCCTCGTGGTAGAGTTCTGCCACATGACCGGTAGCAAGGCCGATCTGATTACCATAAGAGGAATAACCGGCAGCAGCGGTCTGGCACAGCTTACGCTGAGGCAGTTTACCGGGGAGGGTATCCTTCAGGGACTTTCTGGGATCACCGGCACCGGTGACACGCATAGCCTGATGGACATAAGCACGACCGGACAGGGGGTCACGGATACAGCCGCCAATACAAGTAGCTGCGCCACCAAAAGGCTCAATTTGTGTGGGGTGGTTGTGAGTCTCATTCTTGAACATCAGCAGCCAATCCTGCTCCTCGCCGTTGACCTTTGCAGTCACATGGATAGAACAAGCGTTGATTTCTTCGCTCTCGTCCAGCTCCGGCAGCAAGCCACGCTTTTTCAGTGTCTTTGCGCCGATGGTTGCAATATCCATCAGTGTCTGAGGACGGGCAGCTGCCTTTTCCTCGCCGTAGACTTCTACACGGGCAGCCAAGTAGCGCTTATAAGCCTCTGCTACGGTAGGATCGTCAATCTTCACATCGTCCAGATGGGTGGAGAATGTGGTGTGACGGCAGTGGTCAGACCAATAGGTATCCACCACCCGGATCTCGGTAATGGTAGGATCTCTGTTCTCTTCCTTGGCAAAATAGTTCTGCAGGAACTTCAGATCATCCAGGTCCATAGCAAGACCCAGCTTGTCCAGCAATTCCTCCAAGCCCTTGTCATCCAAGGATACAAAGCCATCAACAGTTGCGACCTTTTCGGGAATTGCATATTCCACCGCCAAGGTTTCCGGCATCTGTAAAGATGCCTCACGGCTCTCCACCGCATTGATAACATGCGCCTTAATAGCCGCAACATTTTCCTCTGTCAGTTCACCGGCAAGAACATAGACCTTTGCCGTGCGAATGGTGGGACGATTGCCCTGAGAGATGATTTGGATACACTGCGCCGCAGAATCCGCCCGCTGGTCATACTGACCAGGCAAAGGCTCAACCGCAAACACAACCTGACCCTGGGGCAGTTCATAAGTAACATCATCCACCTGAGGCTCAGAGAAAACTGTATTGATAGAATAATCAAACAGTTCTTTTTCAATATCCTCTGCATCATAACGGTTCAGAACACGAACTGATTCCAGTCCCATGATTTGCAAAAACTCTTTAATTTCTTTCAAAAGACCGTCAGCCTCGTGGGTCTGACCGGCTTTCTTTTCTACATATACGCGATAAACCATTCGGATAACTCCTCTTATTTGTATGCAGCCAGACCTCGCTGACCAATATCGCTTCTGCGGTATGCCTTCTCAAACACAACACCGTCTGCAATACGGTATGCCTCAGAAACCGCATCTGCCAATGTATCAGCCACTGCTGTTGTGCCGGTAACACGTCCACCGGAGGTGACCAATTTGCCCTCCGCCAGTTTTGCGCCGGCAACGTAGGTGTGCTCTTTGGCTTCATCGGTCATTGTGATCTCAAAACCTTTTTGGTAGCTCTCGGGGTAACCGGCAGACGCAGTCACAACACAACAAGCATGCTTATCTGAGAAACGGACTTCTGTCTGTTCCAATGTGCCATTGGTAGTGGCTTGCATAACAGTAAGCAAATCGCTCTCCAATAGCGGCAAAACCACCTGAGTTTCAGGATCACCAAAACGGCAATTATATTCGATCACTTTCGGGCCCTTGGGTGTGAGCATCAAACCAAAATACAGACAACCCTTAAATGTACGATCCTCCGCATTCATCGCCCGGATAGTAGGCAGGAAAATAGTTTCCATACATTCCTTGGCGATTTCCTTGGTGTAGTAGGGATTGGGTGCAATCGTACCCATACCACCGGTATTCAGACCTGTGTCATTGTCCCCTGCCCGCTTGTGATCCATAGAGGAAACCATAGGCTTGACCACATTGCCGTCCGTAAAGGCCAGCACAGAAACCTCCGGGCCGGTGAGAAACTCCTCAATGACAACGGTAGAGCCGGACTTGCCAAACTTTGCGTTGGCCATCATATCCGTAACCGCTTCAATAGCCTCCTCACGGGTTTGGGCGATAATAACGCCTTTACCCAGTGCAAGACCATCTGCC
>JAZRQK010000020.1:0-51763 GCA_045649665.1 Faecousia sp.
TTGTACTGTCTGCAACTGAATTTGTCAAAATATTTTACCTAATTGGAGGAACGCATAATGTCCACTACACTGGCTAAGAAGGAGACCGTGGAACGCAAGTGGTACGTCATCGATGCAGCCGGCAAGCCCCTGGGCCGCACCCCTGTGACCGTCGCCAACCTGCTGCGCGGCAAGCACAAGACTAATTTCACCCCCAATGTTGACTGCGGCGACTTCGTCATCGTGTTCAACACCGACAAGGCTGTTCTGACCGGCAAGAAGCTGGAGCAGAAGTCCTACTACCGTGTATCCGGCTGGATCGGCGGTCTGAAGGAAACCAAGGCTCGCATCATGATGGAGAACCGCTCCGATTACGCTATGGAGCTGGCCGTCAAGGGCATGCTGCCCAAGAACTCTCTGGGCCGCAACGCTATGACCCGTCTGCACCTGTACAAGGGCGCCGAGCATCCTCATGCTGCCCACAAGCCCGAAGCTTGGACTCTGTAATTTGGAGGTAATCGATTATGTACGAGAGCAAAAGAAAGTATAACTACGGCACCGGCCGCCGTAAGTCTTCCGTTGCCCGTGTTCGTGTTTACGAGAACGGCACCGGTTCCATCATCATTAACGGCCGTGATATCGACGAGTACTTCGGTCTGGAGACCCTGAAGCTGGTCGTCCGTCAACCCTTGGCTACCACCGACATGCTGGGCAAGGTTGACATCGTTGTCAATGTTGCTGGCGGCGGTGTTTCCGGCCAGGCAGGCGCTATCCGTCACGGTATCTCCCGTGCGCTGCTGACCCTGAACCCCGAGAACCGTACCGCTCTGAAGGCTGCAGGTTTCCTGACCCGCGACCCCAGAATGAAGGAGAGAAAGAAGTACGGCTTGAAGGGCGCTCGTCGCGCACCTCAGTTCTCCAAGAGATAATCTACTTCTCATCAAGAACTTCAAAAACCCAGAAACCGCAATGGTTTCTGGGTTTTCTTTTTACTTAGTAAACTTACCTTTGCGGCCCTTGGCGCACATGCAAACAATCAGAACGATATTGGCAGCCAAAGAAACACCAAGCACGGACAAGAAAATGATAATATACAGCTGGGGAATCTCTTTGCCATTCTCCCCTGCCGTGGTTTCATTTTCCTGCTCCGGTGTTGTTTCCGGAATGTGCAGCTCCTTTTTGGAGTAGCCGCAATCCTTACAAGTGTAGGTGATCGTACCTTCGGTATCATCTATCTTGCCCTCATCCCAAACGTGGGCAACCGGGTCAGTATATGCGTAACAAGTACACAAGTACCAGTGACCTTGGTCATCGCTGAGCCAGTCGCCGGTTTTTTTGTGGACATGGTTGCCGGCAACTTCGATCACAAAACCGCAATCTGTACAGATCTGGTCTGTAGTTTCCGTGGCAGCATCACCGGGGGTGTGCATATATTTTTCCAGCTTATCGCCGCAAATGCTACAAGCGTGGAAGTGTCCGCCGGGATCAAAGCTCCACTGCTCGCTGTAACTATGGGTGACCGTCCGGGTGAATCCGCAATCCGGGCACTGTGGGTCGCAATCCGTTTTATAGCCATGGGGTGTGCTGTCGGGAATCAAGCCACAGACATCGCAGGCATGACCGTGACCCAGCTCATTTCCGGAAATCGTTTCTGCCAGGGTGTGGGCGCTGGATTCCTGCTTTTTGCCACAACCGGTACATTCCTCCCAATGGGAAGTTGCATCGCATTTCCATGCATAGCTGTGGCTGGTGGAACGGGTTGCGCCACAAACATTACAATCCGTATCACAGGAATTATTATACTTATGGGATGTTTTGGAAACTGTATCCGTTGTGGTAGCGCCACAGACATTGCAGGTAAACTTTTTCGTTCCCGTTTCTGTGCATGTCGCCGCCTTTGTCACCGTACCGGAGTTCCAGCTGTGGGTAATGGAACGGGTCTCACCGCAACTGTTGCAGGTATCGTCGCAACTGTTGCTGTAAGAATGATCACACTCCACAGTTATGCTTATGGATTTCGTGGTGGTAAGCGAGTCAGCCTTAAACAGAACACTGATTGCAGACTTGCCCAAAGCGGCTCCGCTCTTGACCTTAAAAGTAATAAGGAAAGCATTAGCCGAGATATTTTGGGGATTTTCAAACGCAAACACATCCGAACCGGCAACAGCCGTGCCGCTTAGCAGGCATTTGCTTGAAACCATTTCAAATATACTACTGTTGTAAGACACATCAATGCCGCCACTGCCGCAAGAATCCACCGAAGCGTATACGGTAACATCAAACGTATCACCACGACTGACAGTTGATGCGGAACTGCTGAGACTAGCACTCAGCGAACCGGCAGCTAACACCTGCGAAGCCAGCAAGACACTGAGCATCGCAGCAGTTATTAATATAATTAAAAACTTCTTCATATTATTCACCAAAATTTAAGGCAATGGATATTTATCAGGAAATACGACATGCCGCAACAAATAGATAGCATCATCCTTATTGACTACGCCATCTTTCGATATATCTCCATCTGCTGATAACGGGTACTTATCCGGAAAAACAACACAACGAAGCAGATAGATCGCATCGTCCTTTGTCAGTTCACCATTAAGATCAATATCGCCAAATTTAGCATCCGTATCCGGCTGGTTGCCGGAATCGTCCTCGGGTTTGTCGCCGTCGGTAGGCGGAATGTAGGGATCAAAAGTCACATAGTCCAGGCAAATCCAGTTGCCGTCGGACAGTCTGCCCCAATACAAGCCGCTGCCGTATTGCCGCTCATGGATGGTGACGGCATCGCCGGTATTGAGCTGATATAGTTTGGAATAATCCGTACCCGGGCCACTGCGGACATTGACACCCGTGCCGTTGACCTTGCCGGTTCTCGGCCAGATCAGATCAAAGTAGTTGGTATAGGACAAGCTGACCCAACCACGGTCAAATTCACCCCACACCGTTCCGTTTTGGGTAAACGTCTGGGTAATGGTAATGACCTCGCCGCCGGAAAACTGTCCTAAAACAGAATAGAATGTGCCAGGGCCGGAACGAATATTAACAGTTTCGCTGACTGTTACCTGCAACGGCTGGATGATCTCACCCTTGGGCAGCGTTGCAATCTCCCCCTCCGGGTCTCGCCATTGGGCATACAGCACTGTACCGTCAGGCAACGTACCGTCCAGTACCTTAACTTGATCGCCGCCGATCCGCTGGGTGTACCAACCGGCAAACTCGTATGTAAAGGCGCTGCCGTCCGGAAGCTTGCCGCTTGGTATTGTCTTAAAATCTGTGGTCACTGCAACCGGGTCAGCTGCATCATAACCATGAATGGTATAACGGGAAGTACCGCCGTTGCCGTCCAGATATACGTACTTAAACGTTGCCGGGTATGTACCGTCGGTGCTGTCATTATAGGCTTCATACACACCGTTTAAGTACATATTCGCCTCGGACAAACGACGCTTGATCAGAATATACTCACCGCCGGCAGAACTCCACAGACACATGGCATACAGAAATGCGCTGCTGCCCTTTCCCTCCCGGACAGCACGGTTCAAGTAACCGTCAGACTCATATACCCAGGATGTACCGCAGTTGTATGTAAAACCGACCAGCGCATCGAACTGATTTTGAGAAAACGCAAGTCCATATTCCTCTGCATACCAGTTGACTGCCGCTTCGTATTTGGGTAGCTGGTTCTTTAATAACTGCTCCGCTTCTGCCTCTGTGATGCCATTTTGCTTGTAATAATCCAGCTTATCGTCCGGGCATTCTGTGCCATAGCCAACTGTCCACTGGGAATAATCCCAATAAGGATACTGGGCAAAGCCTTCGATCTTTTTCAGAATGCTGATAAAACTTGCCGAGGAGGTCATGGTTTCCGCATTGACCCGAAGCGGCGCAGCTGCAAAAGAACTACAAACCAGCAAGATCGCCAGCATAACGGATATGCACTTTTTCATACGCAGACCTCCTTTCACAGTATAGCGTCTATTATAGCACTATTTTCTTTATATAACAAGTTTTATTGTGAAATTTCGACAAATTACCGATGTAAAATTCTACCAACACGATCTATAACTCTCCTTGTTGTACATTGACAAAGCATTCAATAAAAGGTATAATTTATTGGACTATGGGCCTGTAGCGCAGCTGGGAGCGCATCACATTCGCATTGTGGGGGTCGTCGGTTCGAATCCGATCAGGTCCACCAGTAACCCCCTCATTTTGCGAAAATGAGGGGGTTTTCTGCCCTTTTCCTATCTGCTGCGCTTTGCACGGAAAGACGATTGAGACGAACGGAGGAAAACATGATTAGATTGAAATTTGAGGAACTGACCCAAGAGCAAAAGCTGGGTATGACCTTCAACGCTCGTCCCCTGACCGAGGCCGACCTGGAGTTCACACTCACCTTGGTAAAGAAGCGCATTGTGGGCAGTATTCAGGTGCCTGCAAACAAGCCTGATTTTATGAAGCGCATCCGGGAGGTCGCTGACTACCCGGTGATTCTGGTCTGCGATACCGAAACCGGTTTCCCCGGCTCTGATAAGCAGCAGATTCCCCTGATGACTTTGTCCGCTTGCAACAAGCCTGAATACTATGAGGTGTTCGCAAAGGCTATTGTCAACGATGCAAAGAATGCAGGTTTTAACGCCACCTGGGGTCCTGTAATCGACACCCTGAGCTGTCGTGGTCCTGCCCGTGTTTACCGTTCTTTCTCTGACAATACACAGCGTGTCTGTGAGGCCGCCGAGGCTATGTGCAAGGTCTATAAGCGCAACGGCTATATGTCCTGCGGCAAGCACTATCCCAGCGCTAAGAGCTCTCCCTATGACAGCCACATGGCGCCCTCTGAGACCGAGTCCGATCTGGACGATATTATGAACAGAGGTCTTGTCCCCTACAAGTACCTGATGGAGCGTGGTCTGCTGCCCAGTATTATGACCTCCCACCGCATCATTCCTAAGATCGACCCCGAGCACGCCGGCACGATCTCTCCCAAGGTGCAGCGGATCATCCGTGATATGGGTTGGGACGGTGTCTGCTGGTCTGACTCCTTTGCTATGATGGCAATTCTGCAGAAGTACGGCGAGGAGAACGTTCAGGGTCTGGCTGTTCAGGCTGGTAACGATATCGTCCTGCCCAACTACCGCACACCCACCGAGGTTTCCTGGGGTTATCTGGTGCAGAACTACAAGGACGGTCTGATTACCGACGAGCGTCTGGACGAGGCTGCACGTCGTGTCGTCACCCTGATGAACGAGCTGGCTGAGATCCCCGGCATCGTAGACGTGTTTACCGAGGAGGATCAGGTGCTGTATGACAGCATCGCCCGTGAGTCTGTCACCGCTATTTGTGACGAAGGTGTCTGCCCTGCTTTGGACTCCGGCTCCAACAAGCTGTTTGTTATCATGACTCCCCTGGACTTCAAGGAAGAGGATGAGTTGTTTGAAACCAATACCACTGCATGGTATTATCCCAAGAAGATCGCAGAGCGGATCGAGGCAGACTTCCCCGATGCTCGTGTTATGTTCATGACCGAATATCCGGACGCAAGAAGCAATGTCCGTGTCCTCAACGCAACCACCAAGGCTGACGAAGTTATTTTCGTTACATACTGTGAGACCCGTGCATATCTGGGTACTGACTGTATGACCCGCCGTGCCGAGGTGCTGATCGATTCTATCAATCTGGCTGGCAAGCTGGCTGCAGTGGTTCACTTCGGCAACCCCTTCGCTCTGGAGCCGCTGATGCACCTGAAGCGTGCTATCTTTGGTTACATCATGCCCGATGCCCAGCTGTACGCTATCGATGCGCTGGCCGGCAAGATCGAGCCCCACGGCAACATGCCTTTCAATATCGAACTGAAATAACACACAACGGGAGGATCGATGGATCCTCCCGTTGATTTCTTGACACTTTTTCGCATTTTTGATATGATAATGCCACTACCAAAGAAAGGAGAGCGTTATGAAAAGACGGCTTATAATCGTTGGCATCGCCGGCGCATTGGCGCTGGTATTAGGTCTGATCGGCAATGGAATATTCCCTGCCGGCGCAAGCGGAACTGCATTTCAAGTCATGGATGACCCTTTGCAGATTTATGCCGATGCGGTCAATGCGATGCCCACCGACGATGTCAGTTTGTCTGTATCAAAAGTCCAGCAAACAGTCACAAGCGGAGCAGTATTTACGGAAAAAGCACAGCAAGCAATCGTGTATGAGAACTACGATTCGGTACAATATGTATCCCGTTTGGATGAAACGCTCTCCATGGGCGATCACACCGTTATAAGCTCCGAAATTTACGCAGACGGCATCGCCTATATCAGCGTAGACGGCAGTAAGTTCCTGGGGCAAATGGGATCTGCAGAATACCGAAGCCGACTGGTGCCGGCAGTGCTGTTAGACGCAAATCTGTACCAGCAAGTTTACGGCTTTGATAACGGAAACAGCTATCTTATTATTTTCCGGCAACCCACCGCTGTGGAAAGCTGGGCGCAGCAGAGCGATTCACAATTCCAGGATGCGGCCGGCGCAGTCCGGGTCAGCCATGAAGGAACGATTCTGGAAAGTGTATATACAGTCACCTACACCCGTGGCGACAGCACCGTTCACCTCCAGTTTTCTGCACAGATAACCGAAAGCAGTGAAACGGTGGTCGCTCCTGTAGATAAGGCCGCCTATACACCCATAACCTATCTGGACGGACCAAAAACCTTGGAACGGGCAGCCGGCTATCTGCTGCAAGCGCAAAATACATCTGCATATTTTAATGAGAGGATATATTGTCAGGCATTTGGCGATGAGCGTACCCGATCCGTATCCCTCTACACCGCCAATGCCGACGGTTGGGCAGCCAGAGTCGATACCCAGACCCAGCTGCTGAACACCGGCCGAATCGGCGATGTGACAAAGCATTTGCACGAGGAATTGTTTATTGACGGAAAATACAGCATCCGGGCAGACGGCGGCACTGCCACTGAAAACAGTCAGATCGATCCGGAAACCATGCTGGATTACTGCCAAAACCACCTAGTCAGCACGATTATGCTGCCGCAGGATGTTTTGAATGCAACATATTCTGAAAACGGCAACACCATCCGGATCCAGTATTCCGCGACCGAAGCCTTTGCGCAGGTGCTTCGCAGTAATGCTTGTCAAACATTATATCAAAAGCCGGAACTGCTGAACGAACTGGCTGAGGAAAGCCACACAGACAAATTGGTGGGTTATCTGGAGATCGACAAAAACTCCGGTCTGCCAACGGTGTCGGGTATCGAGTATATCGGCAGCTATGTGATCGAAGGTCTGCCCTACGAGCTGGTATACCAAGCCAGACAAACCTACGAACTGCCCAGTGCGCAAGCTGCCAACAAAATAAACGAAGCAGCAGGTCAATGACCTGCTGCTTTTAATCTTTCTGCCATCTTATAGGTTACAGCTGCGCAACGCTTTGCCGCCATGGCCTCAAAGGTGGGATAATCCATCTGCGCAGAATCATCTGCCTTATCAGAAATTGCCCGAATCACCACAAACGGCACACCGTTGCGCCATGCCGCATGGGCAATAGCTGCGCCCTCCATTTCCGTGCAGATCGCGCCGGTGTCAGAAACGATCCGGGCTTTGTGCTCCTTTTGGAACACAAACTTGTCGCCGCTTGCCACCGTACCAACACGGCAGTGTCCGCTGTGCACTTCCTCCGCCGCTGACAACGCATTGGCGATCATCATTTCGTCAGCCGGGAACGCACGAACAGAAAGTCCGGGAACTTGTCCCACCACATAGGCAGGGTTCAGCACGTGGCAATCGAAATCGTGATACATAGCCTGCCGGCTGATCACGAAGTCGCCAATATCCAATTCTGCGCACAAAGAACCGGCAACACCGGTGTTGACCAAATGGGTGACACCAAAACAATCACACAGCACCTGCACGCACAACGCCGCATTGACCTTACCCACACCGCACACTACCACCACAACGCTCAGTTGAGCAAGTGCGCCCTCATAGAAGGTCATGCCTGCCTTTTCTGTGATCGTCAGATCGGTCATTTGCGCTTTCAAAGTTTCCACTTCCACCGACATTGCGCCGATAATACCAAGTTTCATTCTATATCTCCTTACTGCGGATATTCCAAACGGCTGTCATCCAAATTTTCCAGCAATTCCAAGTACCGCTTGCCCCAATACTTTGCCATAGGCAAATTCATATCCAGATAATTGCCGCAATCTTTTGCACTGGCGCCGGGAATCTCGCCGGTATACTCCGCCACAAAGCGGAAACAATCAGTCACCAGCGGCAAAACCTGCCGGGAGGTCAACTCCCCTGCCAGCAGCAGATAAAAACCGGTACGGCAGCCCATAGGGCCAAAGTACAAAACACGGTCTTTCCACTGGGGATCATTTCGCAAATACGTCGCCGCAAGATGCTCAATAGTATGCACATCCGCCGTATTCATAACCGGTTCATCATTGGGGCTTGTCACACGCAAATCAAATGTAGTGACCGTTTCATTGCCAATTCGATCCCTCCGGGAAACATACAGTCCCGGCTGGAGTTTGATATGGTCAATGGTAAAGCTGGTGATCTTTTCCATAAAATGCTCCTTAATTTCTTGCTTCTAAAATAATACCCCAAAATAAAAATAATTGCAAGTGTGTTAACAAAACGTCATTTACCTTGCATTTTTATAATTTTTCCGCTATAATAATCGCAAATATCTTGAAAGGCGGAGCCAATATGGAACAAATGCGCAATGATGACGGTCAGCAAACCCGACCCAGACGCAAACCCCGCACACAAATGGAGATTTTTAAGGAAGCATACCTGCCGGTGATTATCGCCGGTGCTGCGCTGCTGATGATCCTTGTTTTCGTAATCGGTTCTATCGTCCGTGGCGTACAGCAAAGAAAATACGACCAGCAGATAAGCCTGGCCTCATCTATCGCCGCTGCCGAAGAAAAGGCACAGCTGGATGCCGAAGCGCAGCAGCTGCTGATCACCGCCGCTGCCTATGCAGAACAATATGACTATGACGCTGCTATCGCTGCGCTGGAGTCTTTCTCCGGCAGCATGGATGATTACGAGGAGATCGCCAATAGCCACGCAAAATACACCGCAGACAAGGACACTCTTGTTTTGTGGGACGATCCCGGCAAGGTGCTGAATCTATCCTTCCAGCTGCTGATCGCCGACCCGGAACGAGCATTTTCGGATGCCACCTACGGCACTGCATACAACCGCAATTTTGTTACAACGGGTGAGTTTCTGGATATCCTCTACCAGTTATACGATAACAACTATGTACTGGTAAAAATGGCTGATCTAACAGACGGCACAACACCCAAGGAACTGTATCTGCCCAGCGGCAAGAAGCCGTTGATCATCACCCAAACCAACGTCAACTACAACACATATATGGTTGACAGCGATGGCGACAAGCTTCCCGATGCCGGCGGCGCAGGTTTTGCAAGCAAGCTGGTGCTCGATGCCAACGGAAATTTGGCCTGCGAACTGGTTAACAGCATCGGCGAAACCGTAACAGATGCATACGATCTTGTTCCCATTCTGAATTCCTTTATTGAGACACACCCCGGATTTTCTTATAAGGGCGCTAAGGCAATCATTGCGGTCACCGGTTACGACGGACTGTTCGGCTACCGCACCAATCCGGAAGCAAAGGAATTCTTTGGCGAGGACTATTATCAGGAGCAGGTTGACGGCGCAATGGAGATCGCACAGGCGCTGCGTGATGACGGCTATGAGTTGGCATGCTACACCTACGACAATATCCCCTATGGTAACCGCACGGTAGACCAGATCAAGGAAGACCTGGATCGCTGGGAAGCTGAGGTTTCTCCCCTGCTGGGCGATACAAACATTTTGGTATTTGCCCAAACCAGCGATATTTCTGACAGTACCGCCGCATACGCCGGCGACAAGTACAGTCTGCTGAGAAGCTATGGTTTTACTCACTATCTCGGCTTCTGCACAGAGGGAACGACCTGGTTTACTGCACTCAATGACCATGTTCGCCAAGGCCGTATTTTAGTCACCGGTTCCAATATGGCGCACCACGACGATTGGTTTGCCGGCATTTTTGACTCCACCTCTGTTTTGGACGGTACCCGAGGCACTGTCCCACAATAAAACAAAAAGCTGCTGTGTTTCCACAGCAGCTTTTCTTATTTGGTTTGTCCACGCAGTTCGATGATCTGATCGCGCAGCACGGCTGCATATTCGTATTCCATCATCTTTGCCGCCTCTTTCATTTGCTTTTCCAAACGGGCGATCTCTTTCTCACGCTCTGCCTTGGTCATTTTCAGACCGCTTCTACCCTTTCGTTCTGCCGTGGGCGAGGATATCTCGATCAGGTCACGGACGGACTTAATAATAGTTTTCGGCTCAATGCCGTTGGCCTTATTATAGGCATCCTGAATATCACGGCGGCGCTGGGTCTCATCCATAGCCGCCTGCATAGAAGCAGTAATATTGTCCGCATACATGATAACTTTGCCATCTGCATTTCGGGCAGCTCGACCGATGGTCTGGATCAGGCTGGTTTCGGAGCGCAGGAAGCCCTCCTTGTCTGCATCCAGAATCGCCACCAGGCTGACTTCCGGCAGGTCAAGACCCTCTCGCAGCAGGTTGATACCTACAAGCACATCAAACTTTGCCATGCGCAGATCCCGGATGATCTCCATACGCTCCATCGCACCGATGTCAGAGTGCATATAGCGCACACGGATACCCATATCCAGCAGGTGGTTGGTCAGATCCTCCGCCATTTTCTTTGTCAGTGTGGTGATCAGCACACGCTCATTTTTCGCTGTTCGGGCATTGATCTCGCCGATCAGGTCATCGATCTGACCCTCAATGGGACGCACCTCCACAACGGGATCCAGCAGTCCGGTGGGACGAATCACCTGCTCCACGATCTGACCGGAGCGGGTTTTTTCATATTCCGCAGGGGTAGCGGATACGTAGATCACCTGATTTAATTTGGAATCAAATTCCTCAAAATTCAGCGGGCGGTTGTCGTATGCCGAGGGCAGGCGGAAACCGTAATTTACAAGGGCATCTTTCCGGCTTCTGTCGCCTGCATACATAGCTCTGCACTGGGGCAGTGTCACATGACTTTCGTCCACGAACAGCAGGAAATCCTCCGGGAAGTAATCCAGCAGCGTGGTGGGCGGTGTGCCCGGCTCTCTGCCCTGGATCACACGGGAATAATTCTCGATACCGGTGCAGAAACCGATCTCCGTCAGCATTTCCAGATCATAGTTGGTGCGCTGAGCGATACGCTGCGCCTCCAGCAGTTTATCCTGGGCGCGGAACCATGCAACCTGTTCGTCACATTCCCGGCGGATATCCGCCATGGCCCGCTCCAGTTTTTCCCGGGATGCCACATAATGGCTTGCAGGATAGATCGCCACGTGATCGATGTATCGTTCCACCTTTCCGGTGAGCGCATTGATCTCCGAAATCCGGTCGATCTCATCACCAAAGAACTCCACACGGATCGCTCGCCCCGACCAATATGCCGGATAGACCTCCAGCGTGTCGCCCCGCAAGCGAAACTTATTACGGGAAAAGTCAATATCATTGCGCTCGTAGCGGATCTCGGTGAGTTTGCGCAGAATATCGTCCAAAGGACGCTCCTGCCCCACACGCAGAGAAATCACCATACTCTTATAATCGATAGGGTCACCCAAGCCATACAGACAGCTGACCGAGGACACCACGATCACATCCCTACGCTCAAACAGCGCCGAGGTGGCGCTATGCCGCAACCGGTCGATCTCCTCGTTTACAGAGGAATCTTTTTCGATGTAGGTATCGGTATGCGCAATGTACGCCTCCGGCTGATAGTAGTCATAGTAGGATATAAAGTATTCCACTGCATTGTTGGGAAAAAATTCACGGAACTCGCTGCACAGCTGCGCTGCCAGGGTTTTATTGTGCGCCAGCACCAGCGTGGGTCGGTTCAATTTTTCAATCACTGATGCCATGGTGAAAGTCTTACCGGATCCAGTTACACCCATCAGCGTCTGCTCACGCAGACCCCAATTCACACCATTAACAAGGTTATTGATCGCATCCGGTTGATCGCCGGACGGCTTATATTCAGAAACGAGTTCAAAGCGATCCATTCGATCACCGCCTTACTTATGGATTGCAGCACTTACTGGCAGTATACCCTTTTTGCAGTATTTCCTCCCGGCTGCCGCTGAAAATTTCTTTGTTTGAATCTTTGATATCCTTTGCCTGAGCGCAGTCATCACGATGAAACTTTTTGGAATTGGTGTTGAGTATGTAACTGCCGGTTTGTTCTTTCGTGGTGGTCTGGTGGGTTTCGCCGTCCAGCCAACTCTCACCGGTGGCATAATCGATGATCACACCGGGTTGATTATTATAAGCATAGACGTGAAAACATATGCCAGCACCGGCATCCTCAACAGATTTTGCCTCCAGCTGCACGCCTTTTGCCACTAAATCGTCATCGTCGTAAATAGGCGTCACACGGTAGATCACATGGTTGCCTGTATCTTTAATATAGTCGGCAATCATGTTTTCAAAAGGCAGCATCCCCTCTACATTGAGATACCGAGTACCGGTAATCAAATTCTCCTTATTAGCATTTTCGCCGGATAGCTGAAAGCCAATCAGGTGACAGCGGTTATACAGATTCTCACCGTCTACCACATCGTACTGCGCCTGCACCCAGCCGGAGGGTTTTACATCACTGATGCTTTCCCGATCCTCAGTGGGCATCAGTTCCAAACCCAGGCATGCCATGGCATAACCGCATCGCCCATATGCATCCAGTTCTGAATAATACTCATAGGGTTTAGAGGTCATATCTTCATCTGAAAACTCCGGTTGGTTGTCATTAATGATCACATACGCCTGATCAGTAAAGGCAGGTACATTTTTAATGCTGTCACTGTAGACCGGTACATCGGCTCGCTTGGTCAGCAAGCCAACCAACGCTACCAGGATCAACAGCAACGGCACTATGACCTTTTTAAATTTTCTCATCACTGAACCTCCGCAGGCAGTTTACGGCTGCGCCATATCCGCTCTGTAAATTCCGGACTGTACAAAAGAAATATAATCCCCGTCGGCTACCACCACATGGTCATTCAAAACCACGTCCACCAGGGCAAGCGCCTTAGCTAATTTCAGGGTGGTGGTGATGTCATCAGAGGACGGAAGTGCCAGTCCGCTGGGGTGATTGTGCGCCAGCACAACAGATGTGGCATTGGTACTCATGGCGATATCCACGATCTTACGAATGGGCACACCCACAGAGTTGATGCTGCCCTCTGAAACTTTTTGACAGCTGAGCACCATACATTTGGCATCCAGGCACAGCAAGTACACCGTTTCATTTTTCTGACCCTCGAAAAACGCAGCCAAGTACCGGCCGCACTCCTCGATGGTATGCAATGCCTTTCGTTCCGTGTTACAGCTGATCTGATAATATCGGTCTGTTTCCCGGATGAGGGAGAGAAAACGGGCGGCATTTTTGCCCATACCCTCCACTTTCTCCAACTCCCGCATCGGCGCATCTAAAACTTGATGAAATGTACCGAATTTTTCCAGCAGGTTATGTGCGATTGCATTGGTGTCCCGCCGGGGAATGCAATAGAACAAAAGTAGTTCCAACACCTGATGGGGTTCAAAACTATCCAAGCCTTCCTTGGCGAAGCGATTCTTTACACGCTGACGATGTCCCTCGTGAATTGACATTTTTTCACCTCAAATACGATTTATCTTGCTATTTTTTCATTTGTTCGTTAAAATGAGCATATATGTATGTCGAAAACCGTCGACAATATTTTCAAGTAATCTGCACATCCTAGGCAGAAAGGGGTGATCACCATGGATTTGACAATGCCGTCGGCTGAAATGCTCGAACAGCTCCTATACCCGGCATTCCTGGTTAAGGATGGCACGGTCATATACGTCAATGCACCTGCTGCGCAGAGAAACATCCGGGTGGACGCCTCTGTAGCGAGCCTGATTTGCGTTGGCGCTGAAGAATATCACAATTTCCAGGGCGGACGATTGAGCCTTGCGCTTAGCATTGAAAATGTCAAGTGTCCGGCAACTGTGACCATCATTGATGATTGTCATCTGTTTGTTCTGGACTCTGACTATGACACTCCACAAATGCAGGCCTTTGCCCTGGCTGCCCAAAACCTGCGTGAGCCACTGTCTAACATCATGGCATCGACTCAGCAGTTGATGGACAGCGACAATATGCAAGATGACACCAAGGCGCAGATGATCCACATTCGCCGGGATCTGCACCGGATTCTGCGAATGGTGGGTAATATGTCTGATTCCGGTCGGCTGACCAAGGAATCGGCATACCACATGGAGCATCGTGATGCGGTTTGGGTATTTGATGAGATTCTGCAAAAGGCTTCTGCCCTTGTGCGGCAATCCGGTCGAAAGCTGGAATATACACTGCCTAAAATCGGCGTAGCCATGGCTTTGGATGCGGTTCTGCTGGAGCGTGCTGTGCTCAACCTGATCTCCAATGCGCTGAAGTATTCACCGCCGGAGAGCTGTGTGCAAGTCGTACTGACTCACAGCAACAACAAATTGTATTTCACGGTAGAGAATACCGTCCAGCCAGAAAACGGTGTGGATCCCAGCAACTTGTTCAGCCGGTATCTGCGTCAGCCCGGTGTTGACATCCCCGGCAGCGGATTGGGGTTGGGTCTTTCTATCGTTAGAAAAGTGGCGATGATGCACGGCGGCACAGTATTGGCAGATCTGCCTGCCGATGACCGTATCCGCACCACCATCACGCTGTCCGCAGATCCTACACTAAGCAACACGCTCCGCTCCCCGGTACTGCTGCCGGTGGATTATGCCGGCGGTCACGATCATGCCATCGTGGAACTTTCCGATATTTTACCTGCAGATCTGTTTGACGATTATTTGTAATATCCTGCCCCGACCGGTAACGGTCGGGGTATTTTGTTTACAGACAGCGCTTCAGATACTGACCGGTGTAGCTTCCTTCTACCTTAGCTACTTCTTCCGGTGTGCCTTGGGCGATCACATAGCCACCCTCGTCGCCGCCGTCAGGACCAAGGTCAATAATATAATCCGCAGTTTTGATCACATCCAGATTATGCTCAATCACCAGCACGGTATTGCCGGCATCCACCAATTTCTGCAGTACATCAATCAGCTTATGCACATCTGCCACATGCAAACCGGTGGTAGGCTCGTCCAAAATATAGATCGTTCTGCCGGTGGAAACTCTTGCCAGTTCCGTAGCCAGCTTTACACGCTGCGCCTCGCCGCCGGAAAGGGTGGTACTGGACTGTCCCAGTTTTACATATCCCAGACCCACTTCCACCAGTGTCTGAGCTCTTCTGCGGATCTTGGGCAGATTTTCGAAAAATTCCACTGCTTCCTCCGCCGTCATATCCAGCACCTGGGCAATATTTTTGCCCTTATACTGCACCTCCAGGGTCTCCCGGTTATATCGTTGACCCCGGCAAACCTCGCAAGGGACATATACATCCGCAAGGAAATGCATTTCAATTTTCATCAGTCCGTCGCCGTTGCACGCCTCGCATCTGCCTCCCTTTACATTGAAAGAGAAGCGTCCCGGCCCATAACCACGCATTTTTGCATCAGCTGTGGATGCAAACAGATCACGGATGTCGTTGAATAAACCCGTATAAGTGGCAGGATTGGAACGAGGTGTGCGTCCGATGGGACTTTGGTCGATATCGATGACCTTATCCAAGTGCTCCATACCCTCGATGCAACGGCATGCGCCTGGTCTTGTACGGGCATGATTGAGCTTGTTGAGCAAGGTTTTATTCAGCACTTCATTGATCAGGCTGGACTTGCCGGATCCGGAAACACCGGTTACGCAAGTCAGTGTGCCAAGGGGAATCTGGGCATCAATATCCTTCAGATTATTGACCTGCGCCCCACGCACAGTTAGATGCTGACCGTTTCCTGCCCGTCTTGCGCTGGGTACCGGAATTTTCTTAAAGCCGGACAAGTACTGACCGGTAACAGAACGGGGGTTAGCAATAATATCCTCCAGCGATCCCGCCGCAACGATCTCACCACCGTGGCAGCCTGCACCGGGACCCACATCCACGATATAGTCCGCTGCACGCATAGTATCCTCGTCATGCTCCACCACGATCAGGGTATTGCCCAGGTCACGCAAACGCTTCAGGGTTGCCAGCAGCTTGTCATTATCTCTTTGGTGCAAGCCGATGGACGGCTCGTCCAGAATATACAGAACGCCCATCAGCGATGAGCCGATCTGAGTCGCCAGACGGATTCGCTGGCTCTCACCGCCGGAAAGTGTTGAAGCGGCTCTGGAAAGGGTCAAATACTGCAGACCCACATCCATCAGGAAACGCAATCTTTCTTTGATCTCACGGACGATCTGCTCTGCTACCATGGCCATGTTGCCTTCCAGCTTCAGGTTCTCCATAAAGTCCAGTTCCTGACGGATGCTCATGCGGCAAAATTCCATAATGCCCATGCCGCCCACCGTCACTGCCCGGGCAACATCTGACAAGCGCTCACCGTGACATTCCGGACAAGGCGCAGATGCCATGCATTCCTCCATTTCCTTGCGGGCATAGTCAGATTGTGTCTCCCGGAAACGGCGGGTAATGTTATTGAGAATACCCTCAAAAGGCTGCTCCAGAACACCCATGCCGTTGCCGCGGTTGTAGGTCATACGCAATTTTTCGCCCTTTGTGCCGTTAAAAATCACATCCAGCGCTTCCTCAGACAGTGTGCTGACCGGGTCAGTCAGGGAGAAATGGTATTTCTTGGACAGCGCTTCGAAATACATGCGGAAAATGGAGTCTGTCCGCACGCTGTTCCAGCCGCTGACCTGAATTGCGCCCTCAAAAATCGACTTGGATTTATCCGGAATGACCAGATCCGGGTCTGCGATCATCTGGAATCCCAGTCCGGTACATGCCGGGCATGCGCCGGCCGGATTGTTAAACGAGAACATCCGGGGTTCCAGCTCCGTAAGGCTGATACCGCAGTCCTCGCAGGCATAGTTCTGAGAAAAGCTGATTTCCTCACCCGTTTCCGGCAGTTGGATCGTCACCAAACCGCCGGAATGGTGGCAGGCAGTTTCCACGGAATCTGCCAATCGGCGGCGCTGACCCTCCCGGATTACAAGGCGATCCACCACCAGTTCAATGGTGTGCTTTTTATTTTTTTCACAGGTGATCTGCTCACTCAGATCATACATAATGCCATCAATGCGCACCCGGGCAAAACCGGATTTTCTGGCATCCTCAAACACTTTTACATGCTCGCCCTTTTTCCCACGCACAATGGGAGAAAGCACAATGAACTTTGTTCCCTCGCCCATGGCTTCAATACGATCCACGATCTGACCAATGGTCTGACGTCGAATCTCCTTTCCGCATTTTGGACAATGGGGAATACCCGCCCTTGCCCAAAGCAAGCGCAGGTAGTCATATATCTCCGTCACCGTGCCTACAGTAGAACGGGGATTTTTGGAGGTAGTTTTCTGATCGATTGAGATTGCCGGAGACAGACCGTCGATAGAATCCACATCCGGCTTGTCCATCTGTCCCAAAAACTGCCGGGCATAGGCGCTGAGGCTCTCCACATACCGGCGCTGTCCTTCTGCGTAGATGGTATCAAACGCAAGGCTGGATTTGCCGGAGCCGGAAAGACCCGTAAATACCACCAGCTTATCTCTGGGGATGGTCAAATCTACATTTTTTAAGTTGTTTTCTCTTGCGCCCTGAATTATGATTTTATCATTCATTCCATGCACCTGGTCCTCAAAAAAGTATTTCATAATATTATACCACGAAACATATCGGCGCACAAGTAAAATTTACAAAGAAATTCTTTTTCCCCCGGTAAAACTGTCGCAAAATCTCACCGTTTTTTCACGCTTGTGATTTTTATGGTTTTATTTGAAAATATTTCTGATTTTTTGTTAGATTTTTAGGTGCATTGGTGTTGCATTTCCATACCCGATGGTGCTATAATATAGCTGTATATGCCCACTGTCTGAATGCGGGCAGAAATAGATGACATAAAGTGAGGTTTACCCAAGATGATCGCATACGGAGAAAACATTAAAATCTTCTGTGGCAATTCCAACCGCGCCTTCGCTGAAACAGTTTGCAAGGAGCTTGGTTTGCCCATAGGCAACAGCGAGGTCAAGACCTTCGCCGACGGTGAGGCTTCTGTCTCTCTGTACGAAACCGTTCGTGGCGCTGACGTATTTCTGATTCAGTCCACCTGCAAGCCGGTCAACGACCACCTGATGGAACTGCTGGTTATGATCGACGCTTGCCGCCGTGCATCTGCAAGCCGTATTACCGCTGTTATTCCCTACTTCGGTTACGCACGGCAGGATCGTAAGGCAAAGAGCCGTGATCCCATCTCCGCTAAGTTGGTTGCTAACCTGCTGACCGTTGCCGGTGCAGACCGTGTGCTGACTATGGACCTGCACGCATCTCAGATCCAGGGCTTCTTTGATATCCCTGTGGATCACCTGCTGGGCAACCCCACTTTTGTAAAATACTACTTAGAGAAGTTCCCCGAGGACAAGTTCAACCATGATGATTTCGTGGTTGTTTCCCCTGACGTCGGCTCTGTTGCACGTGCCCGTACTTTTGCTTCCAAGGTACACATGGGTCTGGCAATCGTTGACAAGCGCCGTCAGAAGGCTAACGAGTGCGAAGTTATGAACGTCATCGGCGATGTCAAGGGTAAGACCTGCATCCTGTTCGACGATATGGTCGACACTGCCGGCTCTCTGTGCAACGCTGCCAATGCATTGGTAGAGGTTGGCGGTGCAAAGGAAGTTTACGCCTGCGCTACCCACGGCGTGCTATCCGGCCCTGCATTTGACCGCATCGAGGCCAGCGTTATCAAGGAACTGGTCGTTCACAACACCATTCCCCTGCCTGCTGATTGCCCCAGTGCTAAGGTCAAGCAGCTGGATGTTGCTCCCATTTTTGCCCGTGCAATCGCACACGTTCACGGCGGCACATCCATCGCAGATCTGTTCTAAGCCGTGTTTGGTAAGAAAGCCGAAAGCTGGCTGATCGTTGGTCTGGGCAACCCGGGCAAGCAATATGCCGGCACTCGACATAATTGCGGTTTTCGCGCAATCGATCTGCTTGCAGATAAATTGGGTTGTAAAATCGACAAGGGTAAGTTTCAGGGTCTGTACGGACAAGTAACAAAAGACGGCAGAAAGCTGTTTCTTTTGAAACCGCAGACATATATGAATTTATCCGGTCGCTCTGTATTACAGTTGTCCGCTTACTACAACATTCCGCCTCAGCGGATTATCGTTCTGTTTGACGATATCTCCCTGGAGCCGGGCAGACTTCGTGTGCGTGGCGACGGTTCTGCCGGTGGCCACAACGGCATCAAGTCCATTATCAGTGAGCTGGGCAGTCAGGACTTCCCTCGGGTCAAAATCGGTGTAGGCGCAAAACCGGTAGCCGAGCAGGACCTGGCAGACTGGGTATTGTCCGGGTTTACGGCAGCAGAGGAAAAGGCGCTTGCCACTTCCCTGGAAAATGCCGGCGAGGCTGCTCTTTGGATCGTGGAAAAGGGCATAATGCAAGCGGCAAACCGTTTTAACGGGAAATAAAGAACATACTGTCATTTTATCACGGAAAGGGGGGCTATTTCCCCCTTTCCGCGTTACTGCGTGGAACAAAAAATTTTCAGGAGGTAATATTATGGAACAACTGTTGGCGTTTCTTAATTCCATACCGGAATATCAGCTTTTGCTGGACAGTCTTTCCGGCGGCGATGCTGCCGCTGTTACCGGTATTGGTCAGATCAACCGCAGTCACATCATCAGCGGTTTGTATCATCATACCGGTCGTCCCATAATCATCCTCTGTCAGGACGACATGGCTGCCAAGCGGATGCAGGAGGAGCTGAACGGATTTCTGGGAATCAACATCCCCATTCTGCCCAGCCGTGAACTGACCCTTTACGATACTGCCGTTGTATCCCGTGGTTGGGAGCAAAAACGGCTGCGTCTGCTGTATGAGCTGGCATCAGGCAGCTGTCAGGGAATCATTATGACCTGGGAAAGCATGTCCCAGCGGACGATCCCGGCTGATGTCCTTAGTGCCGCTGCATTTACGCTGCAGACCGGCAACACCTATCTGCAGGAGGATTTGATCCGCCAGCTTCTGTCCGCCGGTTACAGCCGTTGCGGTATGGTGGAGGGTCCGGGTCAGTTTGCCGTCCGTGGCGGCATCGTGGATGTATTCTCCCCTGCCACCGACCTGCCGCTGCGTATGGAATTTTTCGGCGACGAACTGGATGCCATGGGTTACTTTGACCCAAACACCCAGCGCCGATTGGAAAACACGGAAACTGCGCTGATTTTGCCTGTTGGCGAATCTCAGCCGGCGCTCCACAGCCAAGGCATTTCCGGTCTGTGCGAGGACATTTCCAGCTTGATCGCCCGTCAAAAGCGCAGAAAAACACCTAACGACGCGCTGATCAAGACACTGGCAAACGATCTGCAAAAGTATGAAAACGGATTGTCCAACCCCGCCTCCGACCGTTATATGTCCTTGATCTATCCCACATTCTCCACCGCTATGGATTATGCACCGGATAATGCGCTGATCGTGCTTTGCGACCAGAGTAATCTACACCGTGCTGCCAAAACCAGAACAGAGGAAATGGGTATGCAACTGGATAGCCTGTTGCAAGCAGGCCTGGTAGCCGGTGAGCTGTGCGACTATGTATGTCAGTGGGAAGATTTTACCCACGCACTGCATAAAAAGTTAGTTGTATATCTCGATACCTTTGCCGGCGCATCTTATCCGGAAGCATGTCCGCCCAAGCAGCTGCTGCCCATGATCGCAAAGCAGCTGCCCAGCTATGGCGGCAGCTTTGACACCGCAGCCGCTGATCTTGCCCATTATCAGAAAATGGAGTTTGCCTCCCTGGTGCTCTGCGGTTCACGCCGACGGGCAGAACTGCTGCAGGAAATGCTCAGGAGCAAAAATCTCTCATCCTTTATAAGCATCCCCCTGACCGGAATGCCACAACCCGGGCAGATTCTGCTGGCTGAGGGAACGCTGCCTTTCGGCATGGAATATCCCAATGCCAAGCTTGCAGTGCTGACAGAAGGCCAGTTAATTGCCAAGGGCGAGCATAAGCGCAAGCCGAAAAAGCACGCCACCAATCGGCAGAAACTAAACTCCTTTACCGATCTGTCCCCCGGCGATCTGGTGGTTCACGAGAATTACGGTATTGGACGCTTTGTTGCCATGGAGCAAATCAAAGTGGACGGCGCAATCAAGGACTATGTCAAGATCGCCTACCAAGGCACAGATACACTGTTTGTGCCGGCGACCCAGCTGGATATGGTCAGCAAATATATCGGCGGCAACGGCGAGGATAGCAACGTCCGGCTGAACAAAATTGGCTCGGATGTATGGCAGAAAACCAAGACGAAGGCTCGCAAGGCCGCAAAGGACATGGCAGGAGAACTGATCCAGCTTTATGCCGCCCGGAAACGGCAGGAAGGCTTTGCATTTGCCGCCGACTCTCCCTGGCAAAAGGAGTTTGAGGACAACTTCCCCTATCCGGAGACCGACGATCAGCTGCGCTGTATCAGTGAGATTAAATCCGATATGGAATCCCCCACCCCCATGGATCGTCTGCTTTGCGGCGATGTAGGCTTTGGTAAAACGGAAGTTGCACTACGGGCGGTTATGAAAGCCGTCATGGATGGCAAGCAAGTGGCGATCCTGGTTCCTACAACCGTTTTGGCGCAGCAGCATTATCAGACCGCCATTTCCCGTTTCCGTGGATTCCCGGTCAATATCGATATGCTCAGCCGCTTCCGTACCCCTACAGAACAGAAAAAGACATTACAGAAACTGCAAACCGGTCTTGTGGATATTGTTATCGGCACGCATAAGCTGCTGCAGAAAACCGTGCAGTTTAAGGATCTGGGTCTGCTGATCGTTGACGAGGAACAGCGTTTCGGTGTCAGTCACAAAGAGCGGCTGAAAGAGATCTCCAAGGGTGTGGACGTTCTGACACTATCCGCAACCCCCATCCCCCGCACCCTGAACATGGCGCTTTCCGGTATCCGGGATATGTCCACCATTGAGGAACCGCCGGCAGACCGTTATCCGGTGCAGACTTTTGTGATGGAGCACAGTAATGCGATCATCGACGATGCCATCCGCCGGGAGATCGAGCGTGGCGGTCATGTTTATTATCTGCACAACCGTGTAGAAACCATCGACCAATGCGCCGCTGCATTGAAAAAGCGCATTCCCGGACTGCAAGTGGCCGTTGCCCACGGCAAAATGGGCGAGGATGCACTGGGCGATATTATGCAATCCATGGCGGACGGCGAGATTCAGGTTCTGGTTTGTACCACCATTATCGAAACCGGTCTGGATATTCCCAACGTCAACACACTGATTATCGAAAATGCTGACCGCTTCGGTTTGAGTCAGCTCCACCAGCTGCGTGGCCGTGTCGGTCGCTCTACACGGCATGCCTATGCTTATCTGACCTATCGCCCGGACAAAGTACTGACCGAAATTGCCGAAAAACGGCTGGCGGCTGTTCGTGACTTTGCAGAATTTGGCTCAGGATTTAAGATCGCTATGCGAGATCTGGAGATCCGTGGCGCAGGCAACCTGCTGGGCGCTGAACAGTCCGGACACATGATGTCTGTAGGTTACGATATGTACCTGAAACTGCTGGACGAAGCGGTGCTTGAGGAGCGTGGCGAGAATCCCAGAGAGCCGGATTGCACCGCCGATCTGAATGTTACCGCCAATGTGGATAAGGATTATGTTTCCCGTGGCGAGGAGCGCATGGATCTGTATCGGCGGATGGCTGCCATTCGTGAGCAGGAGGATGCAGACGATCTGCTGGATGAGATCATTGACCGCTACGGCGATCCGCCCAAGGGCGTGCTGAACCTGATCGATATCGCGCTGCTCCGTGCCAACGCGCGGAAAGCTTCCATTGTGGATATCAAACAAAAGTCCGGCGAGGTTTTGTTTACCATGTCCGATCTGAACCTGGAAGCGATCAGCGCTATTTGCGCCGAAGCAGAATATAAGCAGAGAGTACAGTTTGTGGCATCGGCAAAGCAGCCTACCCTGCGGCTGAAACTGGCAGCCGGTGTGGATAGTCTGCGGCAGTCCAAGGTATTCATCGAGCACCTGCGTAAATATCTGTAACTTGCTTTTCCGCCATAATGTGATAAAATAACAGTATCATAGACAGAAGGAGTGAAACGCAGTGGGAAAATATAGCAACAAGCGTACACGTACCAGAGCCGAGGACAAGGAGCTGGAAAACGCTTACCGCAGCAAGTCCGGCTCAAAACGCTCCGGAAAAGCGAAAAAGAAAAACAACCAAAAAGCCACTGTGATCGCAATCTGTATCGCCATCGTGGCGATCGTTATTGGTATTGCCGCCGGTTGTATCTACCTCAACAAGGCAGAAATGAACGGCGTGATCGTGGATAATGTTTATATCGCCGGCATCAATGTGGGCGGTATGACCCAATCTCAGGCAATCACCGCCATCGAGGCAAACGGCGCTGCGTACAAGCAGACGCCCATGGTGGTGAACGTAGTGGATTCCCAGGTGACCCTCTCCCCTGCTTATGTTGGCGGGCTGGATGCCCGTAAAGCGGCAAAAGCAGCCTATAAATACGGAAACACCGGCTCCGAGAGCAAGCGTCAGGAGGAGCGGCAGCAAGCCCTGCAACATGGCCATATTGTGGACATCACACCTTATCTGGATTTGGATGAGGATGCCATCCGCAGAACGCTGTCAGAGCTTGCTAATGTGTACAGCACCGCTCTGACACAAAACAAGTATGAGATCACCGGCGAATCACCTAACCACAAGCTGGTCGTCACGCTGGGCATTCCGGAATATGGTCTGGACCTGGATAAGCTTTATCTGCAAGTGATGAACGCTTACAACAGTTTTGTATTTGTTGTGGAAGGCGAATGTGGCATGATCGAGCCCACGCCTCTGGATCTGGAAGCCATCATCAGCGGTTACTATTTGGCGCCGCAGGATGCTGCCTTTGATCCCAAAACATTCGAGATCATCGATGGCAAGGACGGTTACGGCATTAACATCGAGGCAGCGCAGAAGCAGCTTTCTGAAGCCGCTTACGGCAGCACCGTAGAAATTCCCTTTGCTGCAATCCCTCCGGAAGTCACCGCCCAAAGTTTGAGCGAAACGCTCTACCGGGATACACTGGCGACCTACACCGCTGAGAATGACAGCGACAGCGATCGTGACGTGAATCTGCGTCTTGCGTGCGAAGCCATCAACGGTAAGGTTCTGATGCCCGGCGACTCTTTCTCCTACAACGACGCTTTGGGTCAACGCACTGCCGCCAAGGGTTATCGTCCCGGCAGATCCTACTCCGGTAATGAGACTGTAGAAACCATCGGCGGCGGTATCTGCCAGGTTTCCTCCTCTTTGTACTACTGCGCACTGTTATCGGATCTGGAAATTATTATGCGTGAAAGCCACGGTTTTGTAACATCCTACATGCCCCTTGGTATGGACGCAACCGTCAGCTGGGGTTTGCTGGATTTCCGTTTTAAGAATACAACGGATTATCCCATTCGAATCGAAGCGGTTGCAGACGGCGGCAAGACCACCGTCACTTTGATAGGCACAGATACAAAGGACTACTATATGGAAATGGAATACGAGGTGTTAAATACCTACGATTATGCCATTACCTATCAGACCATGAGCGCAGATAACCCTGACGGTCTGCGCAACGGCGATTACATCGTTGAGCCTTATGTGGGCTATGATGTAAAGACCTATCGGTGCAAATACGATAAGACTACAAAAAAGCTGCTGTCCCGGGAATTTGAGGACGATGCCAACTACCGCAGCCGTGACGGTGTGATCTGCAAAATTGATGGTAATTCCAGTTCTAATAGTACGGATCTTCCCGGAATCGGAAACGGAAGAGTAACCGAATAGTGATAAAAAAGACACCATCAGTGATGGTGTCTTTTCTTATTTCGCTGTAATATCCAAATGATAATCCACTGTGCCGCCGGCGCTGTTCTCGATCTCGATGGTATAGACCAAATCGATCATTCCGCCGTGCTTTTCCAGCATGGCAAAAATACGGGTGGCACAAACTGTAATCATCAACGCGCCAAATTCCATCTGGTACAAGGATGTATGGCTCACACCCTCACGGAATATCATTTGCGAGTTCAGCTTTCCGGTTCGTGTCAGGGTTACCTGACCGGGTTCTACTCGGAAATTGGTGGTCACACCGGCAAGACCGGTGAGCGCACTCTCCTCGTAACAAATATTCCAGCCGCCGTCCATATATTCCATCGTGCCTTCGGTTACCAGCTCGATGGTGTCCGGCTCCTGATCCATATATGCCTGCCGTCCACGAATGGACAACATAATCGGTTGCTTCATCGGTCTGCCTCCATGGCAAGCTGCAGCAGTTCATCAATGAGCTGATCGTAGGCAATACCGCTGGCTGCAAAGAGTTTGGGGAACATGGAAATCGATGTGAAACCGGGCAGCGTATTGATCTCATTGAAAACAATTCGCTGATCTGCAAAAGTCACAAAAAAGTCCACACGGCTTAAACCACGGCAATCCATTGCCTGGTAAGCCTTTGCCGCTAAATCACGCACCCGCTCAGCGACGCTTTCGTCAATTCGGGCAGGAATATATGCCACAGAACTATCCGTAACATACTTAGCATCATAATCATAAAACTCTGCGCCGGAATCAATCTCGCCGCAAACAGATGCCACCGGATGACGGTTGCCCATCACGGCAACCTCAATTTCAGCGCCAGGTATAAATTCCTCCACCAGAATTTTCTCACCGTAAATGCCGGCATTTTTCAGTGCCGCAACCAAGGAATCCCGGTCGGATGCCTTGGAAACACCTACAGACGAACCGGTGGATGCGGGTTTTACAAACACGGGATACTCAAAGGTCTGCTCCAACCGATCCAGAATTTGATCCATATTCTCACTCAGTTCGCTGTTTCGCACCAGCTGCCATGCCGCCTGGGGGATCTGAACATGATCCATTACCAGCTTGGTCAGGGTCTTATCCATTGCAACTGCAGAGGACGCTACATCCGGGCCGACAAAGGGAATACCCGCCAGGCGCAGCAAGCCTTGTACCGTGCCATCCTCGCCATTTTCACCGTGCAGCACGGGGAACACCACATCTACCGGCACAGTCTCGAAACGATCTGTGTCACAGATCAGCAGACCCTGCCCTGCCGCCGGGGAAAGCACAACCTCACGGTTGCCGGGGAAGCTTTCCCAGCTGCCATCGGGCAGCATGGAATAATCATCGCCGGCAAACAAGATCCATTTACCGGCCTTTGTGATGCCCACCGGCAGGATCTGATATTTTTCTTTATTGATATGATTCAGCACAGATTCAGCCGAGCGCAGAGAAATTGCATGCTCCGGACTGACGCCGCCAAACAATATACAAACATTTTTCATATTCAACATCATCGCCTCATTATCTGTTGCTGACATTTTATGCTATGTATAACAAAGATCAGTTGTTCAGCAACGCTTCTCCAGCTTTGTAAATATCACCTGCGCCCACTGTCAAGATCACATCTCCTTCACCGGCAATCTGACGCAGTGTTTCCGTCACAGACGGCAAGGTTTCACAGTAGATCGCGCCCGGGATCTCACGGACAATATCCATAGAGGAAATACCCACTGTATTCTGTTCCCGGGCAGCATAGATCTCTGCCAACAGCAGCACATCCACCTGCTTTAATTCCCGGACAAAATCAGAAAACAGCGCTTTCGTACGGGTATAGGTGTGGGGTTGGAATGCGATCACCATGCGCTGATAACCCATGCTGCGCACTGCTGCAATAGTAGCCGCCAGTTCGTCCGGATGATGGGCATAGTCATCAAATACATCCGCCCCATTGAACTTACCCTTAAACTCCATGCGTCGTTCTGCACCACCGAAGGTAGCCAGGCCTTTCTCCACCGCCTCACCGGGTATGCCCATAAGGTAGGCTGTGCCGGCTGCGGCAAGTGCATTCATTGTATTATGCTTACCGTAAACATTCAGTTCCAGATGGCAATAGAATTTACCGTCACAAACCACATCAAATTCCCGCCAGGAACGAATATTGACAGCGGTAACACGGTTGCCGGGATTCAAGCCAAAGGAAACAAAATCCATGCCCTCCAAGGTCTGCAGCACATGGGGATCATCGCCGTTTGCCACGATTCGATCTGTTGCCAGCTGGGCAAACTGACGGAAAGACTTCTGCACATCTGCAAGATCCTTAAAATAGTCCAGATGGTCTGCTTCGATATTCAGGATCACCGCCAGCGTGGGAAAGAAATTCAGGAACGAATCGCAATACTCACAGCTTTCCAGCACGATGGTATCGCCCTTGCCCACACGGTGTCCGGCATTGAGCAGCGGCAAATTGCCGCCGATCATAATGGTAGGATCTACACCGGCTTCCATCAGAATATGGGAAACCATAGAAGTTGTGGTGGTCTTGCCATGGGTGCCGGATACACACACCGCATTTTGAAATGCCTGCATGATCACACCCCAGGCTTGGGCACGTTCAAAAACCGGGATACCTCTGCCACGGGCGGCAGCAATTTCCGGATTATCGTTGTTGGCAGCAGCTGTGCGTATTACGCAGTCTGCGCCGTCAATATTCGACTCCTGATGACCGATGGCCACATGAATGCCCTTTGCGATCAGTTCATCAGTAGAAACAGAGGAATTCATATCCGAGCCGGTAACTACCATGCCCATATCCTTCAGCACCAAACCAAGCGGACGCATGGACACACCGCCGATGCCCACCAGATGTACATGCGCACCGGGTTTCAGATAGTTTTTCAGTTCTTCGCTGCGATTTATCATAAAACTACCCCTTAGAAGTTTTTAAGTCACATAACTTTATTATTATATAATACTTTCCACTTGTTTACAACTAATATTTTCGCATTTCGCCGGGCGCAGCACTGGGTAATGATACAGCTGTTTGTGTATATTTTTGTGTATACTCTGCATAAAATCCGTAGATTTCATACATCTTTTTACAAAAAAGCAGGAAATTAACCGAAAAACTATGTTATGAAAGCCTATTGACGATGAATACTATGCGTGGTATAATGCATCCATAGTATTCCAACAAACCAAAATCTAAAGGAGATCATTTATTATGAAAAAAATCATTGCTTTGGTTCTGACACTTGTGATCGCACTGGGTCTGTTCGCTGCTTGCGGCGCTTCCCAGAGCAGTAACCAGCTGGTTATGGCCACCAACGCCGCTTTCCCTCCCTACGAGTATAAGGAAGGCGATCAAATCGTCGGTATCGACGCAGAGATCGCTGCTGCTATTGCTGAGAAGCTTGGCATGGAGCTGGTGATCGAGGATGTAGACTTCGGCGCAGTTCTGACCGGTGTTGCTGAGGGCAAGTACGACATGGGCATGGCAGGCATCACCGTCAACGAGGATCGTAAGAAGACAATGGACTTCTCTGATACCTACGCAACCGGTATTCAGGTTATCATCGTAAACGACGGTTCCGAGATCGCATCTCTGGACGACATTTTCGAGTTCAACGCTGACGGCGACCCCGTTGCTCTGAAGAACCCCGACATCAAGGTTGGCGTGCAGGAGAACACCACCGGTGACATCTACTCCTCCAGCGCTGTGGAAGCTTGGGGCTTCAACGATCTGAACGAGGACGAGTCCATCAAGACCGACCGTGTGATCCGTTACAAGACCGGCGCTGAGGCCGTATCCGCACTGAAGAGCGGCAAGGTCAACTGCGTTATCATTGACAACGAGCCTGCTAAGTCTTTTGTGGCAGCCAACGAGGGCATTCACATCCTGGAGGGCGACAACGAGTACGCTATCGAGGACTACGCTATCTGCGTTAAGAAGGGCGACACCGAGCTGCTGAACAAGATCAACACCGCACTGGCCGAGCTGAAGGCTGACGGCACTGTGGATAAGATCATCAACAAGTACATCCCCACCGGCGATGCAGCTGATGAATGGGGCGCTTCTGTTGGCGGCAGCGAAAATTAATCTATTTTATCAATACGCAATTTGAGGAGCCGGCCTATCCGGCTCCTCTCTTTCTGTGATTTAGCACGAAAGGATAACAAATATGATTTTTCTGACACAAACAGCAGACAGCTTGCCCAAATGGCTGGCGGACATGAAGGCTGATTTTATTCTGAACTTCGTGGATGCCGGTCGTTGGAAGTGGCTTGTAGAAGGTCTTGGCAACACGCTGCTGATCACATTCTTTGCGCTTCTGATGGGTCTTGCCATCGGTGTGGTGGTAGCGGCTGTCCGTTCCACCTTCGACAAGAACCGTGAGAGTATGGAGCTGCACAAGGGTCTTGGCTACTACCTGCTGAAAATTGCCAACGGCATTTGCCAGCTGTATCTGACAGTGATTCGTGGTACACCCGTGGTTGTGCAGCTGCTGATCATGTACTTCATTGTATTCGCCAGCTCCCGTAACAGTCTGATGGTGGCTACCATCGCGTTCGGCATCAACTCCGGTGCATACGTTGCAGAAATCCTGCGTGGCGGTATCATGTCCATTGACAACGGTCAGTTCGAAGCCGGCCGCTCTTTGGGTTTCAATTACATTCAGACTATGACCCATATCATCATTCCCCAGGTATTCAAAAACGTACTGCCGACACTGTGTAACGAGTTTATCGTTCTTTTGAAGGAAACTTCCGTTGCCGGCTATGTGGGCATTGTTGACCTGACAAAAGCCGGCGACCTGATCCGTGGACGGACTTTCTCCGCATTTATGCCGCTGATCGCCGTTGCGCTGATCTATCTGGTAATGGTTATTATTCTAACCGCACTTGTCAGTGCTTTGGAAAGGAGGCTGCGCAAGAGTGAACGCTAATACTTCTTATATCGCAGTCACCGACCTGAAAAAGTATTATAAGGGCGGTATTCACGCACTGGATGGTGTAGACTGTACCATTAACAAGGGCGAGGTCGTGGTTATTATCGGCCCCTCCGGCAGTGGTAAATCCACGTTCCTGCGTTCCCTCAACTTGCTGGAAATTCCCACCGGCGGCCACATTGTAGTCGATGGCAACAACATTCTGGATAAGAATGTGAACATCGATAAGCACCGTCAGAAAATGTGCATGGTTTTCCAGCACTTTAACCTGTTTCCCCACATGACGGTCTTAAAGAATATGACTTTAGGCCCGATCAAACTTCTGAAAAAGTCCAAAGAGGAAGCCGAAACCAAAGCAATGGCGCTGCTGCACCGTGTGGGTCTGGCGGATCGTGCAAATGCATATCCCAGTCAGCTTTCCGGCGGTCAGAAGCAACGTATCGCCATTGTGCGCGCCTTGGCAATGGAGCCGGAAGTCATGCTCTTTGACGAGCCTACTTCCGCACTTGACCCGGAAATGGTGGGCGAAGTTCTGGAAGTTATGAAAGAACTGGCTGCAGAGGGCATGACCATGGTAGTGGTGACCCATGAAATGGGTTTTGCCAAAGAAGTTGGCGACCGGGTGGTATTTATGGATTCCGGAAAGATCGTGGAGGAAGGCACTCCCGACCAGATCTTTAATAATCCCCAAAATCCCAGACTGAAGGATTTTCTGGCAAAAGTATTATAAAAATAATCGCCTCCCACACCGGGAGGCGATTATTATTCCTGCACTTCATAATATTCCGAAAAATCCAATTTTACCCAAATTCGCGTATCTACATCCTGTTTGCCGGTAATGGATACGGGATCCGTTGTGGGTATCCACTTCTTAGCACCGCATAGAAGTTGATCATCCTTCATATCCAGCACGCTGAATACACCAAGGTACGCTTGACGGTCAAGCTGCAAATACGTTTGTGTACCGTCCGTCAAATTCTTGGCATACAAGTTATCCCAAGATGCAAAATACAGAACCTGGTCTACCAGTTTCCATGTGCAATATTCAGAAACATCTGCTACAAGGATTTCTATTGTTTCATCCTTATGACGATAGGAAATGTTGTAGTCAATCTTTTCTCCTGCATCAACACTATCCAAAAAAACCCTGCCGGCAGAATATTCAAAGCCACCCGCAAAAGGATTCCAGGTTTCAAGAGGATTTGCGGTAGTATCCGCCGCTGTACTTTCCGTAGAAACAGGGGCAGCTACAGAACAGCCGGAGAAAAACAGGCAAATTGTTAGAGCAAGAAATATGTATCGTTTCATTTTGTATTCTCCTTCAGTGTTTTGCAACTTGCAATTATTGTTCTATTATATCATATTTTAGGAAAACAATCAACGGCTTGCCGTTGCATATCATCAATGCGAAGCATTGTATATCATCCGCAACTTGTTGCGGTATATCATCAAGCCGCAGGAGGATACACGCTGACGCGTGATGAGATACAGCCCCAAAGGGGCTGATGATATACACGACTGCGTCGTGATGATATACCAAGCCTGCGGCTTGGATAAAAAAAGAAGTAACTTTTGGTAAACAAAAGTTACTTCTTTTTTGGAGCGGGTGACGAGGCTCGAACTCGCTACCTCCACCTTGGCAAGGTGGCGCTCTACCAGATGAGCTACACCCGCGGAACAAGGGACATTATAACAGATTTTCCAAAGAAGTCAAGTCCCTTTTCCAAAATATTATCAATTTCTTTTATTGGGCAGAATAGGAGGAAACATCCCATGTGTATCCGTCCATTTCTGCAGAGGTAAGCATACGAAATTCCGCATTCTTCTTACACTCAACCAAATCCACATGATAGTAAGTATCCCGGATACGCACCAAATTCCAGCTCCACGGTACACCGTCTTTTGTGCCGGTGATCATGCTGCAGCTCAGATTTGCATTTTTGCACATACGGGCATAGACAACAGCAAACGCATGGCTATCGCCCGTACCGCCCAGCAAGAGGCTGTAAGCCGGTGTTACAGAGCTATTCAAGGTATAATCATCATATCGCTCCATAATAAAGGAATACAGACGGGAGTAGATTTCACTGACCTGGGTTGCGCCCTTGATGTAAATATCTGCTGACAGAAACACCTGCTCTGTTTCGCTGCGCATTTTCAGCAATGTTTCCCGATCGGTCTGATAAGTAAAATCCAAAGCGATTACACGTTTTTCACCGCTGTCCGGGTACACACGCACATTGATCTGCGGCGTTTCCATAATGAGGCTGGGATTTTGTTCCGCATAATCATGCACCAGCTGTTTGAAGTCCAGGCTGCTGTAGTGATCTGTCATCACAGCTGTATGATCACTGATCTGCTCCAACGCAGTATATACCGCATTAGATGCGTCGTCCATAGTCTCAATCCGCTGAATTCGCAGAACCTCGGAGCGACCGTGATGATAGGTGATCTCATATGCGATATCGATATTGCCATTTGCTTCTGCAAAATCAAAAGCAACATCCTTTACCGCATACGCATACACCGCATTTCGCAGTTTCATATACCGCAGCGCAACATCCATGTACTCCTGCGCTGTTTGCGTATCAATACCGCCGTAGTGGATCGTTCCGCTCATACCGCCGGATTCCACAGCCGATTCCAAATGACGGCGAAGCTCACCATAAGTGGCGATAGATATATCCGCTTTCTCTGACTGTATATCTTTATTTTGGTGGGGTGTGACAGATTGGTACGTTCCCTCCAGCCAGTTGCTGCAGCCGCACAAAAGCGTCGCCGTAAGGCAAAGCGCCACAACGAGAGAAATATATCGTTTCATATGTTTCATCTCCAATCAGAGGGAATCTTTTGAGTAGCGCGAGAAACCGTCGCCCAGTACCTGATGTGCCTCCTGCACGATAATAAAGGCATTGGGGTCTGTATCTACCACCAGCTGCTTTAATTCTGCCAGCTGCTGCCGCTTCACTGCAGTCAAAATCACTTTTGTCTCCTTGCGTTTATAAGCGCCCTCGCCGTGCAGAAATGTCACGCCCCGGGAAAGCTCCTCGGTGATTCTGGCAGCCACGGCATCGCTGTGTTCTGAAATAATCAGCGCCACTCTGGAATAGTCAAAACTATAGACCACCGCATCGATCACACGGCCGGACACAAAAATCGCCACGCCGCTGTACAGCGCCAGTTCCACATTTTGAAATGCAATACCGGTAACCGCCACTACCGCCAGATCAAAGCACATGCTGATAATGCCGATAGGTGTGTTTGGCCATTTCTTTTTCAGCAGCCTGACAATAATGTCCGAGCCGCCGGTAGAACCGCCGCCGGAAAACACAACGCCCATACCAGCGCCGCAAAGCACACCGCCGTAAAGCGCACCAATCAGCGGCTCTGTTTCCGGTTTTGGCAACAGCGCAAGCAGGTCGATCAGACTGGAACTGAGCAGCATACCGATTAGGGAATACAGGAAAAATTGTTTACCGATCCGCACACCGGCAATGGCAAACAACGGCAGATTCACAATCGCTGTGATCAGGCCCACAGAACCCAGTTTTGTCAGGTGTACGAATATCATGGAAAGACCGGAAATACCGCCGGCATTCAAGCCGTTTGGCTGCAGAAACAGATTAAATCCCAAGCCAAACAGCAGGCATCCTACCAATGCTTTCAAAACATATAAGGCAATTTGCAGGCGGTTTTTCATAGTCATTTCCCTCAAACATCAAAACTAATTTGCTTTTCGGACGAATCCTCTTCCTTGATCAGCGCACCGGCTGTGGGAATGGTCCGGCAGCGGTAGCGGCTGACATTGGTAATGCCGCTTTGTTCCAAGGGCAGAACACGGTCAAGAACAGATTTCTTTTTCAGACTCATCACCGACACACCAATGGTGTTTCGGGTGGTCTTAGGCAGCAGCAACGCTGTAGAAATAACTGCCGCTCTGCCGTCGGTGGCATACAGCGCCACTTGCGCATCGGTGTCCAGCGCCATAGCAGCCTTCAGCGGACTCTTATCAGAGAACGCACCGGTCAGGCGGCGGCGGGTGGTCTTTGTTTCATAGGCAGAAAGCGGTACTTTGGCCGCCTTGCCGTTTTCAAAGAAGAACATCATAAAGCCCTTATAATCCCCGGGCAGAATCACGTGCAGCACATTTTCACCGGGATCCATACCCAACTTCTGGGGCAAATAATCACCCAGCAAGGATGCCTTGGAATCCTCAAACTCGCTGAGTCGGGACTTATAGCACTGGAACTGATCGGTAAAGACCAGGATCTCGGCTTTATTATTAGTTTCTCTGGAAAACGCCAGACTATCCCCTTCTTTGAACTTTTGCTCGCCGGACATACGCAGGCTCTGAGCAGTGATCTTTTTCAGGTAGCCGCCCTTGGAAACAAACAAAGTGACAGGGTAATCCGGGGTATCGTCCACTTCTTCCTCGCCGGCAGACTGCTGGGCATCGTAGACGATCTCCGTCTTACGGGGTTGGCCGTACTTTTCCGCCACTTCTTTCAGCTCGGAAATAATCACATTCTTCAGGCGGCGGTGGCTGTTAAGAATATCACGCAGGTCGGCGATTTCCTTTTCCAGTTCATCCACTGCCTTTAACTGCTTGAGGATATACTCCTTGTTGATGTTACGCAGTTTAATTTCCGCAACATAGTTTGCCTGAACTTCGTCAATGCCGAAGCCGATCATCAGGTTGGGAATGACCTCGCTTTCCATCTCCGTTTCACGGATAATGGCGATGGCTTTGTCAATGTCCAGCAAAATACGTTCCAAGCCCTTGAGCAGGTGCAGGCGATCCTCTTTCTTTTGGATCTGGAAGTACACACGGCGACGGACACAATCAGTACGCCATGCCGTCCACTCCTCCAAAATCTCACCAACACCCATCACACGGGGATTGCCGCCAATAAGGATATTAAAGTTACAAGGGAAGCTATCCTGCAAGGGTGTCAGGCGATACAGCTTCTGCATCAGCTTTTCCGGCTCAACGCCGCGCTTGATGTCGATCGCCAGCTTCAGACCGCTCAGATCAGTCTCGTCACGCATATCGTTGATCTCTTTGATCTTGCCCGCCTTGATCAGCTCTGCCACCTTGTCGATAATCACTTCGCTGGTGGTGGAGTACGGGATCTCGTAGATCTCAATGACATTTTCTTTTTTCTCATAGCGCCACTTGGCTCTGAGCTTAAAGCTTCCACGGCCGGTGGAGTAGATCTCCCGGGTGGTTGCCTCGTCAAACAAAAGCTCTGCGCCGGTGGAGAAATCCGGGCCGGGCAAGGTCTCCAGAATATCATGCTCCGGATTATTCATCAAGGCTATGGTGGTTTCACAGACTTCCTTGAGGTTGAATGAGCAGATATTACTTGCCATACCAACAGCGATACCCTGGTTTGCCGATACCAGCACATTGGGGAATGTGGTAGGCAGCAAAGTGGGCTCTTTCCGGGTGGCGTCGTAGTTATCCACCATGTCCACCGTATCGGAATCGATATCCCGGAACAGTTCCTCGCAAATATTTTCCAGTTTTGCCTCGGTATAACGGGAGGCTGCGTATGCCATATCACGGGAATAGACCTTACCGAAGTTACCCTTGGATGCCACAAAGGGATGCAGCAGGGTTTCGTTGCCACGGGCAAGACGCACCATGGTTTCGTAAATCGCAGCATCTCCGTGGGGGTTGAGCTGCATTGTCTGACCAACGATATTGGCAGACTTGGTCAGCTTGCCCTTCAGAAGCCCCATCTTGTACATGGTGTACAGCAGCTTTCTGTGGGACGGCTTAAAGCCGTCGATTTCCGGGATCGCACGGGAGACGATCACGGACATGGCATAGGGCATATAGTTGATCTCCAATGTTTCAGAGATCGCCTGCTCCGTGGTAGAGCCTACCAGACCGACAACGTGACTGGTGTCGATCTTGTTGGCTTCTACCTGTACTTCCTTCTTCTTTCGTGCCATAGCGCACCCCTCTTAAGAAATGTCCGCCAGTTCCAGATACTTGGCGCCATTTTCCGCAATAAAGTTTTTTCTCTCATTCAGGCTATCGCCCAGCAGGACATCGAAATAGTGAGCCGTACGCTCTGCATCCTCGGGCATGACCTTAATGAGCCGGCGGGTATCCGGATTCATGGTAGTCATTGCCATCATCACCGGCTCGTTTTCACCAAGGCCCTTGGAGCGTTGGATATTATCCGGCTTTTTGCCCTCCAGATCCTCCCGGAGAATACGCGCTTTCTCCATCTCATTATAAGCAAACCATGTCTTACCCTTGTAGGTGATCTCAAACAGCGGAGATTCTGCGATATACACATAGCCGTCACGAATCAGCGTGGGACACAGACGGTACAGCATCGTCAGGATCAGCGTGCGGATCTGGAAACCGTCCACGTCCGCATCGGTACAGATAATGATTTTGTTCCAACGCAGATTGTCGATGTCGAAAGAGGACAGTTCCTTTGCCTTCTTGCCCTCGATCTCCACACCGCAACCCAGCACTTTCATCAGGTCAGTGATAATGGGCGAGCCGAAAATCTTGTTATAGTCCGCTTTCAAGCAGTTCAGGATCTTACCACGGACGGGCATAATGCCCTGGAACTCCGCATTCCGGGACTGCTTGACACTACCCAACGCAGAGTCACCCTCCACGATGTACAGCTCACGCTGGCTCACATCCTTGCTGCGGCAATCCACGAACTTCTGCACCCGGTTGGCAATATCCACCTTGGCATTGAGGTTTTTCTTAATATTGCTGCGAGTCTTTTCTGCGCTTTCACGGGCACGCTTGTTGATCAGAATCTGCTCTGCCGCCCGGTCAGCCTCCTGCTTGTTCTCCAGGAACCAGACCTGCAGTTTTTCCTTGAAAAAGGCGGTCATTGCTTCTTGGGTGAACTTGGAGTTAACAGACTTCTTTGTCTGGTTTTCAAAGCAGCCGATGGTGGAGAAACAGTTAGTGACGATCACAAGGCTATCCTGAATATCCTGATAAATGATCTTGTTTTCGTTTTTGGTGTACTTATTGTTGTCACGGATATACTTATCAAACGCCGCCACAAAGCCGGAACGCACTGCCCGGTCGGGGCTGCCGCCGTATTCCAGCCAAGAGGAGTTGTGGTAGTATTCCACATGGCTCATCTGCTTGCTGAAACAGAAAGATGCGGTGATCTTCAGCTTCATTTCCGGACGGTTTTCTGCATCACGGCCACGGCGTTCCGCCTCCCAGAATACGGGCATGGTAAAGGCATTGTCGCCGGTCAGCTCCTCGATATACTGCTTGATGCCGTCGGCGTAGCAGAATTCCTCTTCCTCGAATTTCTTGCCGACCTGATTACGGAACTTAAAGGTGATGCCCTTATTGACCACCGCCTGACGGCGCAGAACATCCCGGTAATAATCCGCCGGAATGTTAATGTCAGTAAACACCTGCTTGTCAGGACGCCAATGGAACACAGAGCCGGTCTTTCTGCCACGGTCGGTGGGCTCTTTTTTCAGGCCGCCCTTATTTCTGCCCTTTTCAAAGTGCAGGTCGTAACGGAAACCGTCACGACGGATGGTAGCGTCAAAGAATTCAGAGGCATACTGGGTAGCGCAAGAGCCAAGTCCGTTCAGACCCAGAGAATATTCATAGTTTTCGCCGTTCTCGCCATACTTACCGCCGGCATACATCTCGCAGAACACCAGTTCCCAGTTGTAGCGCTTTTCTTTTTCGTTATAATCTACGGGACAGCCACGGCCAAAGTCCTCCACCTCCACACTCAAATCCTCGTAACGGGTGACGATGATCGTTTCACCATGACCCTCACGAGCCTCATCGATAGCGTTGGAGAGAATCTCAAACACCGCATGCTTGCAACCCTCCAGATCGTCCGAGCCAAAAATGACCGCAGGGCGCTTACGAACGCGCTCCTCGCCTTTGAGCATGGAGATACTGGAATTGCCGTATTGTTCCTGTTTTTTCGTAGCCATATACATTACCTACTTATCCATAATATACCTATGATATTATACCCATTTTGTGTTGCAAAGTCAAGGCAAACCACAATATATAGAGAAAACCGCCGTCAATCAGACGGCGGTATGTTCTATTTCATTCCAAAACTGGCGAAAAGCGGTGGGAAGCGCCGTTTCCTCACGAATCTGTTGGGGGGTAAACCAGCAAAATTCCGGATTTTCCCGGGTAACATCTGCATATATACCACGCATTTTCCATGTGATGTGGGTAAAGATATGCTCCCGTTCCAGCACCATGCTTACATCCTTCAGGGGCATGTCCCATGCGCTCAACTGCTGCAGCGCATCATCCAGTTCCAGTTTGCCGGGGACATTGGGAAATTGCCACAAACGAGCCAGCAGACCCTTGTCCGGTCTTTTCACCAGCGCATAGCGACCCTCGCAGCGGAGAATAAACACCGTGTAGCATTCCTCTCTCCTTGCCTTTTTGGGCTGTTTGATTGGGAGAGATTCCGCAGTGCCACGCTGATAACCAAGACAAAACGACTTGCAGGGACAAATTTCGCAATCCGGTTTGCGATTCGGCCCGCATACTGTTGCGCCCAGTTCCATCAGCGCCTGGGTAAACGCCCCCGTCTGCGCCGGGTATATTTCCGCCAAACTTTTCTGCACCTGCTTTTTGTAGGCAGGCAGGTCAATTGGTGTTGCATCGTCTGTCAGTCTGGACACCACTCGCAATACGTTTCCGTCCACAGCCGGTGTCTTTTGGTCAAAAGCGATGGAGCAAATCGCGCCGGCAGTATATTCACCAATACCAGGCAGCGCCAATATCGCATCATATTCCCGGGGGAATATGCCGTTATACCGGGACATCACTTGCTCAGCAGCTTTTTTCAAATTCCGCACACGGGTATAATATCCCAGTCCCTCCCACAATTTATGCAGAAGTTCATCATCTGCATTTGCCAGCGCCTCCACAGTAGGCAGTGCTGACAAGAAACGAGCATAATATCCCTTTACCGCCTCTACCCGGGTCTGCTGGAGCATGATCTCTGACAGCCAGATATGATACGGCTCACGATCTAACCGCCAAGGCAGATCCCGCTTATTTTGCTCATACCACGGCAGGATCGCTCCGGGGAGCTTTTGCAATATGTGATTCATGCGTAAAAGCACCCCCTTTTCTCGGTTTGATTGTACAGTATTTCCGCCATTTCTGTCAAGAAATACTGCGATTTTCAGGAGTTGGAAAGTTTTTATACTTTTTTGAAAAAAGGACTTGCATTTTACAAATCATTGTGCTATTATATGCAAGCGTGTTACGAAATGCGTATGCGCCGGTAGCTCAGTTGGATAGAGTGACTGGCTACGAACCAGTAGGTCAGGGGTTCGAGTCCCTTCCGGCGTACCAAAAAAGCAGATACCCATCCGGGTATCTGCTTTTTTGCGCTGGGAAGGGACTCGAATAATCCAATCGCAACAGTCCGGTGGACTGTTGCTCGCGAGGGCTTGACCGAGCGAAACCTTAATTTTCTCCCGTGGTTGCGGGAGAAAATGCAAACGAGTCCCTCCGGCGTACCGCCGCCCTCCGGGCGGCTACAATCCCTCAGCCAAAAATCAAGGATTTTTGCCAGCTCCCTTTACACAAGGGAGCCTTTTTCTAAATAGATTTTAAGCGTATTACCCAAAATCATGCCGATTACCGCAATCAACACCAATCTCCTCAAATTCACAAACAATTCGTTCTATGCGTTCGAAACATTCCCCATCGTCCAAGCTATCATCTCGAACAATATCACGGATTTTCAGCAAAATCTGATAACATTGTTTCTCAACAATCTCTGCCGCAGATAGGCGCAATTCCGGAAAAACAATCCGTGCATTCTCCTGCGCTAAATAATGCGACAAAATTTCTACTCCTAATTCCATAATTTCACCCCACTGCAAGTATATCATTTATGCATTGCGTTTGCAATGCATAAATTCGTGCAAATAGCTAGTAAACTATAAGCAGTACATTTGCAATGCGAGGTGTTTACTATGGCAAAGTTCAAAATTCCCGAAAATCCGCCTACCGTTAATAAGACGATTCGTTTCCCCTCCAACATCGTGGAGCAGATCGAGCAAGAAATACAAGGCAAGGATTGTACATTTTCCGGTTTTGTAATTGCTGCGGTTAAAGCAGCGTTAGACGACCTATCAAATGATACTGAATGATAAAGCAGATACCCATCCGGGTATCTGCTTTTTTACAGCTCCCTTTACACAATGTCGCCTTTTCAATATTCCCTCTTGTTTTTTTCGCCGGGCAGGGTTATAATAAGGCGAGAAACCATATAGGAGGTCATATTATGGCTGTAAAAATTGAAAAAACTACCATCATCGGTGATGTGCTGGATATTGCACCCCAGGCCGCTCCCCTGTTCTTTGCCATCGGCATGCACTGCCTCGGCTGTCCCTCCTCCAGAGGTGAGACTGTTGAGGAAGCCTGCGCTGTCCACGGCGTTGACTGCGAGCCTTTCCTGGCGCAGCTGAACCACTTCCTGGAAGCTTACGAGGCTGACCAGGCTGCAAAAGAGAGCAAGTAAACCGGTACTGCCATCCCGTTTGCCGGGATGGCAGTTTTTTGAGGTATCCTATGAAACTACCACCCCTTTCCAGCAGACTTCTCGCCTGCTGCCAACTGGTTAACCAAGGTGACCGGGTTGCCGACATTGGCTGTGACCACGGTTATCTGGGCATCCACCTTTTATTAAATCATATTGCCGATTCTGTGATCGCCGCCGATGTGAACGAAGCGCCGCTGCAAAGCGCATTACACAATGCGCATAAATTTAATGTGGCGGATAAAATGCAGTTTTATCTGTCTGACGGTCTGAAAAATATCCCCCGGGATTTCGACACCATGGTCTGCGCCGGTATGGGTGCGGACACTATGATCTCCATTTTGGAGAATGCCCCGTGGCTGAAAAGTGACCGATATCGACTGATCCTGCAATGCCAGTCCCGGCGGCCCGAGCTGCGCAGGTACTTATATCAGCAAGGCTATTGCATCGTGTCTGAAACCTTAGCGCAGGACGGCAAGTTTATCTATCCCATCACAGAGGTGGTTTACCGCCCCTCTGCGCCCCTGCAGGAAAGTCAGTATCACATCACCCCCGCCCTGCTGGAAAGCGGCTCAACGCTGCTGCCTGCCTTCTGCAAGCGTGTGACAGAGGGTATACAGATTACTGTCAGCGGACTGGAGCGCACCGGCGGTGAAAAATACCAGTATTACAAGTCGCTTTATGACGAACTTCTGAAATTGGAGGAGAAAATCTATGGCAACTGTCAATGATATTTTGGCGCATATCCATAGCTTTGCCCCGGAATATATGAAAGAGGACTGGGATCATGTTGGTCTGAACTGTGGTCATGGTGACCGGAATGTGACCAAGATCCTGGTGGCTTTAGATCCATTTATGGATGTATGTGAGGAAGCCAAAGAATTGGGCGCAGAGCTGATCGTTTCTCACCATGCGCTGATCTGGACACCCGGCTTTGTAACGGACAATGATGAGCAAGGTCGCTGCACCCTGTTTCTCATCGAGAATAACATTGCCTGCATCAATGCCCACACCAATTTGGACTGCGCTCCCGGTGGCGTCAACGATATTTTGGCAAGTCAGCTGGGTCTTGAAAACGTGGCAGTGATCGACCCCAAGGGTGCAGACAAAAACGGAGCGGAATACGGTCTGCTGCGGCAAGGCATCGTGCCGGTACAGTCCCTTTTCGACTTCCTTTCCCAAGTTAAAACCAAGCTGGGTTGTAACGGTGTTCGTTATGTTGACGGCGGAAAGCCGGTGTGCAGAGTGGCAGTTGGCGGCGGCGCATGCGCTTCGGAAATGGAAAAAGCTGCGGCTGCCGGCTGTGACACCTTTGTGACCGCAGATGTGAAATACAACCAGTTCTGGGAAGCTAAAAATCTGGGTCTGAACCTGATCGATGCAGGACATTTCCACACAGAAAACCCGGTCTGCCAGTACATCGCCGATCAGCTGCGCACCGCATTCCCGGAAATTGCCGTAGAAATCTCCGCCCGGCACAACGATTGCGCAAAATTCTTTGTATAAATGATTGATTTTAGCCGCTTTTTGTGCTAAAGTATATTGGAATTTTCAGTAAACAAGAGAGGAACGATTATTATGTCCGGACATTCCAAATGGCATAACATTCAGAAAACCAAGGGTGCGCAGGACGCTAAGCGTGCAGCCGCCTTTACCAAGATCGCTAAGGAGCTGATCGTGGCAGTTAAGGAGGGCGGCGGCATTACCGATCCGGCGAACAACTCCCGTCTTGCTACCGTCATTACCAAAGCAAAGGCTGCCAACATGCCCAACGACAACATCAAGCGTTGTCTGGAAAAGGCTGCAGGCGCAGGCGGCGGTGACAACTACGAAACTATCACCTACGAAGGCTACGGCCCCGGCGGTGTTGCCGTGATCGTTGAGACCATGACCGACAACCGTAACCGTACTGCCGGCTCTATGCGTCATCACTTCGATAAGTTCGGCGGCAACTTGGGTGCTTCCGGCTGCGTCAGCTGGAGCTTTGATAAGAAGGGTGTTCTGGTCATCGACAACGAGGACGGTGATTACGAAGAGGACACTGTCATGATGGACGCAATGGACTGCGGCGCTGACGATTTCGAGGCCGAGGAAGATTGCTTCACCATCTACACCGATCCCGATGATTTCAACACCGTTGCAGACGCTATGGCAGCTAAGAACTACAGCTTTGCCTCTGCGCAGATCGAAATGGTACCTCAAAACTACCAAAAGCTGGACAGTGAAGAGCAGGTCAAGCTGATGGAAAAGCTCATCGACATCATGGAAGAAGATGACGATGTGCAGAACGTATGGCACAACTGGGATCAGGATTAAATAAAACAAAAGCAAAAAAGGACTTCATACGAAGTCCTTTTTTGTTTTCTAATGTTAGATTTTCATAATTCCCAATGCGTCAAGGATAGACGAAATCAGGATCAGCACAATGCAGATCGGTGCCACATACTTGATGATGACAACGAACAGATTTTTCTTTTTGAACTTAGCAGAAAGCTCCACCTCATCGATCAGTGCCTGGGGCTTCAGAACAAAACCAACAAAGATGCAGGTCAACAGTGCAACCACGGGCATAATAATGCTGTTGCTGACAAAATCAAACATATCCAGGAAGCTCATGCCGCCAAAGGTCACATGGCTGAGCGGGCCAAAGCCCAATGTAGACAGAAGGCCTAATGCTATAGAACCAATCAGCACCACAAAACAGGTCGTCTTTCTCTTCCAACCCAGCTTGTCACAGACAATAGAAACAACCGTTTCCATCAGGGAGATGGAGGAAGTGATGGCAGCAAAGAAAACCAGAATGAAGAACAGTGCGCCAATGATATTACCGCCGGGAATGGAGGCGAAAACCTTGGGCAGCGTTACAAACATCAATCCGGGGCCCTTGCCCAATGCCGTTTCATCGCCACCGGAGAAAGAGAACACCGCAGGAATGACCATAAGGCCGGCCAGGAATGCAATACCCGTATCGAAAATTTCGATCTGGCTGACAGAGGACTCCAGATTCACATCTTTTTTCATGTACGAGCCATAGGTTATCATGATACCCATAGCCAGGGACATGGAATAGAACAACTGACCCATAGCTGCCAAAACTGTAGTCACCGAGAAACGGGAGAAATCGGGCATCAGATAGTAAACAACACCCTCCATCGCACCGGGCAGGAACATGGAGTAGATTGCCACAAAAAGTGTCAGCACCAGCAGCACAGGCATCATAACCTTGCTTACTTTCTCAATTCCCTTTTCAACACCCAGTAAAACCACTAGAGCCGTCAGGCCTATGAAAACCAAGAACCAGATAATGGGCTCCCATGTCTGGGATATAAAGGACTCAAAGAAGCCGTCCATAGCGGCATTGGCAGCACCGCCGGTAACGAACACGCCGAAGTACTTAACGACCCAGCCACCAATTACGGAATAGTACGGCAGAATGATGATCGGCACCAGCGCTGCCAACAAGCCCACAAAGCCAAATCTTGCATCCAGCTTTTTGAATGCATTGATGGCACTCATGCCTGTTTTTCTGCCGATAGAGATTTCAGCCGTCATAAGCGCAAAGCCGAAAGTCACCGACAAGATCAGATAGACAAGCAAAAAAATACCGCCGCCGTATTTTGCGGCAAGATAAGGAAATCTCCAAATGTTACCAAGTCCCACCGCAGATCCTGCGGCTGCGAGCACAAAACCGATTTTGCCCGTAAAGTTACTTCTATTTTCTGACATAATAACCTCTCATTCACAAAATTTACATAGATTATACCACACACAGTCTTATATAACAAGCGTTTTTCAAAATAAAAATAGCAATTTGTCGGCATATTATAACAAAAAGGACTTCACAAAAGTGAAGTCCTTATTCAACAATCGCCAGAAACAGAATATAACGATAAGCCTGATTTCTTAATTCATTGGTAGCTTCTCGCTGTTCCGTCATAATCAGTCCAAAGATACCACCAATGCTCGTCAATTCTTTCGGCTTTGACAATATTGTTACCTTTCGTTTCTTTATAAAAATACGATTCCGTGTTGTGGTATAACCGACCGTCTTTTGTGTAAACCAAGTCCCAATACTGCCCACCAAGAAACCCTTGTGCATCGACAGAAAACGTAACATAGCTGCTATCCGTATCATAACGATAACGATAGTCCTTGAAATCACCCCGAACATCCCGATCAGACTGCAGGGCATCCACCGCAATTTGTTCCATCTCGGCTTGATGCTCAGCAAGTACATTCAGACATTCGTTTTTAGCAGAACTATAAGTTTTGGGTAACATAGAAATTACCAAAAAGTACAATCCAACGAAAATCAACGCCAAGATCAAAACGCATATTATACTGAACGCAGCAATTTTCATGCCTTTGCTCATATCCTCACCGCCTTGGGTTATTTTTTCAACTTGCTTTTTGCAGTATTTATTGATGTAACAAGCAACTTTTTAACTTCAATACATTTTTCTAAAACATCATTATTATCGTAATAGCCACTTTCAATTAAAAGTTCTAACCAATATTCACTTTCAGAACACTCTTTAAGTGCGATTTGTAATTTAGCAATGAAATCAGCAGTACCATGTCCATAAAATGCTTCGCGAATATTCGCACCGACACTCGTTCCGCTACGAATAAGTTGATTTGTTAATACAGTTTCTTTTTTAGTTTGTTTTACATAGTTGCAAACCTTAATTATCTGTAAAGCAAATTCCTTAGATTTTATAATTAACGGACTATCTGCCATAATATTACCGCCTTTCTTTATTTCATTATACCATTATAAAGTAAAAAGAGCAAGGCAAAGCCTTGCAAAATACTTCTTACTTCTTACCTATTACTTATTACTTTCCAAAAAATCCTGAATGGGAATTTAGGTAAGAGTGAAGAAGTAAGAGGTAATAAGTAAAAATCCTGAACGCTTACGCATTCAGGATTTTTTGGAGGTACCGGCCAGATTTGAACTGGCGGATCAGAGTTTTGCAGACTCGTGCCTTACCACTTGGCTACGGTACCATTATGAAATAAGGAACGCTACGCGTTCCTTATCTTTCTTGGAGCGGGTGACGAGGCTCGAACTCGCTACCTCCACCTTGGCAAGGTGGCGCTCTACCGGATGAGCTACACCCGCATCTTGACGCCACTACTGCGACGTCACGATGGTGCCTCCGGTCGGAATCGAACCAACGACACGTGGATTTTCAGTCCACTGCTCTACCTACTGAGCTACAGAGGCATATTGTGGAGAGCTTCCGCTCTCCACAGATGCATTATTTGGCGACCCGGAACGGACTCGAACCGTCGACCTCCAGCGTGACAGGCTGGCGTGCTAACCGACTGCACCACCGGGCCAAATATGGTGGGAACAACAGGGCTCGAACCTGTGACCCCATGCTTGTAAGGCATGTGCTCTCCCAGCTGAGCTATGCTCCCATACCGAACTGAGATATAATCGCATCTCAGCGACGGGTATTATTATAACGAAGGTTATATTATTTGTCAAGCACTTTTTCTTATTTTTTATATAGAATTATCTGCTTGCATTTTGCCTGCGATTTCCACCAAATCAGCACAAAAATCAAACTTTTTCCAGCAGTTCCCGAATGTCCTCCGGTGTGAAGCGATATACCTGATCACAGAACTGACATTCCACCGGGAAAGATTCACCTTCCTCGGCGATTTCCGTCAGTTCTTTTCTGCCCAAACTGATCAGCGCTGCAGTGACACGATCCCGGTCACAGTAGCATTTATAGGACACTTCCGTGGTTTCCATGAACACCACGCCAAGGTCGCCGCAGACCTGACCCAAGATATCCTCCGGGGTCATCCCCTGCTCCAGCATGGCAGTCACTGCGCCGGCACGCTGGATACCCTTTTCGACCGCATCAATCACTTCCTCAGTTGCGCCGGGCAGAAGCTGGATCAGATAACCGCCAGCTACTTTTACGCTCAAGTCCTTATCTACAAGCACACCCAAGGCGCAGGCGGTGGGAGTTTGCTCACTCTGGGCAAAATACGCCGTTACATCGTCGCCGATCTCACCGGATACAAGCGGAACAGAGCCTACATAAGGCTCCTTCATTTGCAGGTCACGAATAACTGTCAGCATACCGTTACCCACGGTTGCGCCCACATCCAGCTTACCGGGGTGCTTCTCTACCAACGGAACATTGGGTTCATATACATAGCCACGGACATTGCCGACAGGATCAGACACACACACGATCGTGCCGATAGGTCCGTCGCCCTTGATTTGTAAAGTCATAGAACCGTTGTCGACCTTCTGCATATTGCCCATCATAGATGCGGCAGTCAATGCTCTGCCAAAGGCAGCTGTGGCATTGGGCGCAGTATGTTGAATCTGAGCGCCGCGGCGCACCAATTCTGTAGATCGAATCGCTACCACCTTCACCATGCCGTCCATGGTCATGCCTCTTACCAGATAGTCGTTCATTTTACTTTTCCCTTTCTTGCCTTGAAATACATCCGCTGTTCGCCGACAACGGGCTCACAGAACACTCTGTCGCCATAAACCTCAATGTGGGTAAAGCCGGCGTCCCTCAAATATTCGGTCAGCTGCTGCTGAGAGTAGGCATACTCCTCATGCTCCTCGAAACTGCGCTGCCAAACATTTCCCCGGCGCTGAAAAAGATCCATACCATAGGAGCAAATATTGGTCTGCGCATCAAATGCGCCCCGCCATACACAATAGACGTCGTCATCCTCGTCCAGAAACACCTGACCGTCCATAGCCCGGAGTTTTTCCGGCGTGTTGACATCAAATATAAAACAGCCGCCGGGGTTGAGCACCTTATAGATCCGCCGGATCGCCTCCCGGCAGTCGGCGGGGTCAGTGATATAGTCCAGACTGTCCAAGGCGCACACAGCCAGATCTACGCCTCTGGGCAGTCGAAGCTGCTGCAAGGGTTGACACACGAAGGTGATATCACAGCCTTGCTCACAAGCCTTCTGTGACGCCACACAGAGCATTTCCTCAGACATATCCACCGCGGTCACCTGCAGTCCCTGCTCCGCCAGCAAAAGCGCTACAGAGCCGGTGCCGCATGCCAGGTCAACAGCAGTTCTAGGTTGCAGCTGTTCTTTTTCCAGGATCTGACGGTAGAACGCTGTCACCGCCTGATAATCCACGTCATTTGTCAGTCTGTCATAGCTCTTTGCCAAAGCATGATACGCTTCCACAGCGTCACCTCCCATGGTAAAAAAGCATCCCGGGTAAAAACCCGGGATGCTGCAGGTTTTTCAATTACCGGCTGAAAATGCTGAAGATATCCTCGATGTCGTCAGCAGCCTTGATAGCCTTCTCCGCAGCGGGGTCAGCAGGAGCGTCGCCCTTCTGCTCGAAACCGGTAGCGATAACGGTAACACGCATCTCGTCCATCAGCTCATCAGAGTAGGTTGCGCCGAAGATAATGTTAGCCTCGGGGTTAGCAGCCTCCTGCACGATGCCGGCAGCAGTCTCTACGTCGTCCAGAGTCAGGTCAGCAGAGCCGGTAACGTTGACCAGAACGCCGGTAGCGCCGTTGATGGAAGTCTCCAGCAGGGGGCTTGCAACTGCAGCCAGTGCAGCCTGCTCTGCCTTCTCACGGCCGGAAGCCACACCAACACCCATGTGAGCGCGGCCAGCGTCCTTCATAACAGCAGAAACGTCAGCGAAGTCCAGGTTGATGATCACACGATCGGAGTAACCAACCAGACCAGAGATGGAAGTCACAGCCTGCTTCAGAACATCGTCAGCGATGCCGAATGCGTTGGCAAAGGTGATCTTCTGATCGGTAACGTACTTCAGACGGTCGTTGGGAATGATAACCAGAGAGTCGACCTTCTCGGACAGAGCAGCAATACCCTGCTCAGCCTGACGCATACGGTTTGCACCCTCGAACTTGAAGGGCTTGGTCACGACGCCAACGGTCAGCACACCGGCCTCACGAGCCAGATCAGCCACGATGGGAGCAGCGCCGGTACCGGTACCACCGCCCATACCGGCAGTGATAAATACCATATCGGTGTCCTCCAGCAGCTTAGCGATAGCAGCTCTGGACTCCTCTGCAGACTTCTGACCGATTTCAGGCTTGGAGCCTGCACCCATACCATTGGTCAGCTTCTCGCCGATCTGCAGCTTGTTGGGGCAGTTGGACTTGTTCAGATCCTGCTTATCGGTGTTAACAACGACGAACTCAACGCCCTGCACACCGGCCTCAATCATACGATTGATAACATTGTTGCCGGCGCCGCCGACACCAATCACCTTGATTTTAACTACGCGCTCCTGGAACTTTTCAGACATAACGCTCTCCTCCTATGTATCCTTGCAGCCATTGTTTAGACACAATTCTGCTAATTTATATTGTTACTCATATATTCTACTGCGAAAATCAAATTTGGTCAATAGAAATTATGCTTTTTCTGTAAAGTTTTTGCAAAAAAATGCAGAATCAACCGTTAATGGGGGTATAGATCACCTGGTATTCCTTTTCCGGGTCAGGCTGAACCGTTCGGCTGGCGTCCAGAATTCCGCTTGCATAACTTTCCATCTCATCGATTGCCTGCTTAACATCTTCGATTTTATCGAACAACTCCGTGGTATCACCCAGTCGGATCTGGAAGCGTTCTCCATACTGCATTTCAATATTGGACAAATCCGTTACATCCACAGTGGTAATATCACCAATGATTCCGTTCTGCTCCAGATACTGCAAAATAGAAATCACTGCGTTAAGCTGTTCACTGGCCAAAACCGTTACAGGAATTGACTCTCCGCTTTCCGTGGTTTCTGCCGGCACTTCTGCTGCAACTGCTTTCTCCCCTACTACGGGTGCAGTCAGCTTTATGCCTTTGATCTGGGTGTTGTGTTCTGCATCTGCATTGTTGGTCTGTTCCACCACAACGCCGTCAGCGCGAATCAGCCACCAGGAACCATCCTCTGCCTCTGCGGCGTACACCACATCCAGCTCTTTTATTTCAATTTTGACCGTATCGGGCAGTTTTATTCCAATTCGAACAGAGTCCACATAAGGCAGTTTTGACTGGATGCTGCTGCTGAGCTTTGCGTGACTGATGGTCAGCAGGTTCTCACCCAACTGCAAACCGGAGGCATCCTTGATATCCTGGACGGTGTACTTATTATTACCGGCTACCGTCACACGCTCCACTTTGAAAAAGATGGACATACCGAACAACAGCGCCAGCACCACCGCCACTACAGACGCCAGATACAGAATGAACCGGGCGCGGTTAAAGGGGTCCGGCTGGGTATAAACCACATCAGGGCTGGGCTTGGGAGGCGCAGCCGTCCGACGAGGCGGCCGTTTTGTTGCCGCAGCAGCAGCGGCTGGCCGTTTTGCCTTTTTGACAGGCGGATTCTTTTTTACTGCCACCTTTGTCTTTTGGCTTGCCGGTCGCTTTCTTTCTTTGGTTTCCATAGATTACTCCTTTATCGTCCTGCACCCAGTTCGGCAATAATATCGCAAAGCCGTTCTGCTGAGTCCAAAACGCACATCTTGTGCAAAGCTTTCTCCATTTGGGCCGCCCGCTGCTTATTGTTTACCAGATCCGTAATCTCCGCCATTAGTTTTTCTGCGGTACAATCCTTCTCCAGCACCAGCACTGCCGCACCACTATCGGCCAAGGCCCGGGCATTTTTCTCCTGATGATTATCCGTCACATTGGGGGACGGGATTAAAATACAGGGTGTTCCGGAGGCGGCTATCTCATTACAGCTGGACGCGCCAGCCCGGCTGATCACTACATCTGCCGCTGCCATCACTGTGGGCATATTGTAAATATATTCCAGCATCCGGATGCCGGTATCTGCGTTTAGATCAACGCCCTTTTCTTTTACCAGCTTCGGCATCCACTCTGTGGCATAGCTGCCCATTGCGTGGATGTGCTGGAAAGGGTATCCCGCTTCCTTTTCCAGCCGGAACAATTCTGCGGTTACCTCATTCATAGCCTTTGCGCCCTGGCTGCCGAAAGCCGTTACAATCAGCGGTCTTTCATCCAGTTGCAGTTCTTTCCGCGCATCGGCTTTTTTTGTGAAAATAAACTCTCTGCGTACAGGCATACCCACAGTTTCCACCTTTTCAGGATGCCGGTAGTATTTTGCGCTCTCCGGAAAACAGGTCAACACTCTGTCTGCTCTACCGGCGATCATCCGGGTCGTCAGACCGGGCATTGCGTTCGCCTCGTGTACGCAGGTGGGAACACCCAGCATAGAAGCAGCCATCAGTGCCGGGAAGCTGGCATAGCCTCCGGTACCCACCACCACATCAGCGCCAAATTCCTTTATAACCTTTTTGCAGCTTTTGATTGCCTGAAATACATAGCTTACAGCGCGCAAATTATATTTCAGTGCAGCCAGATTCTTACCCCGGGACATACCGGAGGCGGGAATGGTAAACAGGTCAAACCCGGCTTTTGGGACAAGTTCCTCCTCCATACGGTCGATTGCGCCGATGAAAAGGATCTTGCTGTCGGGATGACGCTCCTTCCAGATATTGGCCACGGCAATGGCAGGATTGATATGACCGCCGGTGCCGCCGCAGGTAAAGATCACATTCATTGTAAAGCCTCCTGTGGTGTTGGCTGATTTCTGTATCGGGATATGCTCAAAACGATACCCATTTCTCCCAGGTTTACTGCCAGCGCTGTACCACCGTAGGAGAAGAACGGCAAAGCAATGCCGGTAGATGGTAGAAGATTGGTTACTACGCCCAGGTTCAGCACCGTCTGCACAGCGATCAAGGTTACAAGTCCGGCACATAAAACAGTGGAAAACCGATCCGGCGCCCGCAGGGCGATCCAATACCCGCGCAGGATCAGAGCCGCAAACAGTGCGATAATCATCAACGCGCCAACAAGGCCCAGTTCCTCGCAGATAATAGCGAAAATATAGTCATTATACTGAAATGGCAGATAGAGATATTTCTGTCTGCTCTTTCCCAATCCCAAGCCGAACAGTCCGCCGGAGCCAATGGCATACAGGGATTGTAAAATCTGATAGCCGGTATCTGACGGGTCTTGCTCCGGATGCAACCAGGCGGTGACCCGGTCTCCGGCATACCCCATCAGGCTGATCTAGACCACAACAAAAGCTGCCGCCGCGCCTGCCCCAGCCAAAAGCCACTTTGGATTTGTGCCGGCAATAAACATCATTACCACTGCCACCATACCCATCAGCATAATGGCAGACAGGTG
>JAZRQK010000021.1:0-3018 GCA_045649665.1 Faecousia sp.
ACAGAGTGCTCCTGCAGGTTATGGCCGACACCGGGGATATAAGCGGAAACTTCCATTCCGTTGGTCAGACGCACACGGGCGATCTTACGCAGAGCGGAGTTAGGCTTCTTGGGGCTGGTGGTACGAACAGCAGTACACACACCACGCTTCTGGGGGGAGGCAACTTCGGTAGCCTTGTTCTCCAAGGTGTTCAGACCTCTCTGCAGAGCGGGAGCGGTGGACTTGTAGGTCACCTGCTTACGGCCATGTCTAACGAGCTGATTAAAAGTAGGCATTCATTTTCTCCTTTCTTTTGTTCTCGCCTTTCGGCGGATATATTCTACGGCAAAGCCGACAGAATCAAACCTATGTGACGATCGCCGCCGCAGCCGCGCCAACTTCGATACCGCAGGCGCGTCCCAGTTCCGTCATAGAACGAACCCAGGTACATACAACATTATTGCGTTGGCACAGAGCTTCAATGGGCTCTGTCAGGGCAGGATCTGCGTTTTTCGCCAGAAATACCTGTTTGGCAAAACCGTTGTTCAGCGCCTTGCGGATCTGCTTGGCGCCCACAGCGATTTTCGCCTGCTCCGGTATGGAAAAATGCGCAGTTTCTGCGGTCAATTTATCAGTTTGCATACCCATACGGAATACTATTATAAGCATAAATTTCAAAAAGTCAATAAATTTTCTCCAAAATTTTCAGAAAAACCCTTGATCCACCACGGTTTTTCCCGGTTTGTCCGTCCCCCGTGGGCAGGTATACGCAACACCGAGAACAATTGACCATTGTCAATTAAAAAGGACTGACCCGGTGGGGTCAGTCCTTATTATAATAGCTAGTGATTACTCTGCCTCGTTCTCAACAACCGGCTCTGCAGTTACTTCAGCCACAGCAGGCTTCAGGCTCTTATATGCATTTGTAAAGGTTGCCTGCATATACGGTCCGACCCAGATGTAAGCAATGCCAAAGGTAATGCCGCACAGAAGTGCCCAGCCGATAAAAGACAGACCCAGCACAAACAGTTCCATTTTGTGACCGTCAGTCATCTCCATGGACTCACGGATGCACTCACGAGCTGGCTTGCCCTTGTTCTCTGCCAGAATGTAGAAAGACATAGAGTAAGCATAGCTCTTGACAATGCCGGGGATCACAAACAGCAAAGACCAAAGGAATGTATACAGTCCTACCAGGAATGTGACCTTGAATGCGCTCCAGAAATCATCAAAGCCGGAGAATGTGTCTTTCACATCAGGCTTTGTGCCAGCAGCGACCATCAAATATACACGGTAGTAGCTCAACATAAATGCAGGCGTGATAATTACGGTTGCGACAACACCGCCGCCGGGGATCATACTCAGCAAGCTGCCTGCTGCGCCGGAAATCAATCCCATCAGCAATGTGATCAAAAACAAAATGCCGATTTTGCCCTTGATCTGCTCTTTTGCCTGTTGTTTCAACATCGCTCTGTCCATACTGTTACCTCATTTCCTTAATTTCGGGATCATATTCCCGTTAAATTAATTATGGCAGAATTTAACAAATTTTGCAAGTATTTTTTAATACAAGTGAATAAATATTCACATAGCATTATCCATACTTATGATTCTATGCAAAAACCTTTTCATACATTACAAAAAGGACTGACCCGGTGGGGTCAGTCCTTCTTTACATTATTCAGCGATTTCCTCGGTTTCGGTTTCGATAACTTCCTCAGGGATCTCCTCCTCGGGTGTTTCACCGGGCATGAAATCACGGTATGCCATCAGGCCGGAGCCTGCGGGGATCAGCTTACCGATCAGCACGTTCTCCTTCAGGCCTACCAGATGGTCGACCTTACCCTTGATAGCGGCATCGGTCAGCACCTTAGTGGTCTCCTGGAAGGAGGCGGCGGACAGGAAGGAATCGGTTGCCAGAGCAGCCTTGGTAATACCCAACAGCATGGGAGCGGCAACTGCCAGACGCAGTTCGGTCTCGCCGGCATCGATACGGGCCTGGACAGCAGCGTTGGCATCCTCGAACTCAAAGACGTCAACTGTGCTGCCGGTGAGCAGCTCGCTGTCGCCGGGATCTTCCACACGCACCTTGCGCATCATCTGACGGATGATAACTTCAATGTGCTTATCGTTGATCTCAACGCCCTGCTGACGGTACACAGCCTGAACAGACTGCACCAGGTAATCCTGCACAGCCTCCACACCGGAGATACGCAGAACGTCCTGGGGATACAGAGCACCGTCGGTGATGGGCTCGCCCTTCAGAACAGTCTTGCCGTTCTGCACCTTCAGGCCTACGGAGTAAGGCACCTGATAGGTCTTGACCTCGCCGTCCTCTGCGGTAACCGTAATGTTACGCAGGGCGGTACGGTGGCTTTCGTCGATGGAAACCACGCCGGTGACCTCGGAGATCTGCGCCATCTTCTTGGGACGGCGGGACTCGAACAGTTCCTCAACTCTGGGCAGACCCTGGGTGATATCGTCACCTGCAACGCCGCCGGAGTGGAAGGTACGCATGGTCAGCTGAGTACCGGGCTCACCGATGGACTGCGCTGCGATGATACCGACAGCCTCGCCCAGATCCACTTCCTTGGAAGTAGCCAGGTTCATGCCGTAGCAGCGAGCGCAGACACCCACACGGGCGCGGCAGCCCAAAATGGTGCGGATATAAATCTTTTCAATACCAGCCTTCTCGAACTTGCCTGCATCCTCGGGCATCATCATGACGTCCTTGGAGTGGAGCAGCTCGCCGGTTTCGGGATGCAGCACATCCTCTACAGGGTAACGGCCACGGATACGGTTGCCGAAGGAATCCACAACATCGCCGTTCTTATCGTAGACAGCGCCTACCCAAATACCGTTCTTGGTGCCACACTCATGCTCACGGATAATCACATCCTGAGAAACGTCGACCATACGACGGGTCAGGTAACCGGAGTCAGCGGTACGCAGAGCGGTATCGGTCATGCCCTTACGAGCGCCTCTGGAGGAAATGAAGTACTCCAGAACAGACAGACCTTCACGGAAGTTAGCCTTAAC
>JAZRQK010000022.1:0-4486 GCA_045649665.1 Faecousia sp.
CCTGACCTACTGCTTAGAAGGCAGTTGCTCTATCCAACTGAGCTACTGGCGCATTTCTATGGAGCGGGTGACGGGAATCGGACCCGCGTATCCAGCTTGGAAGGCTGGTGTTCTACCATTGAACTACACCCGCAAATCCGATGTCCTTGCAGATTCAGCTATAAGATAGTAGCACATTAATCCACAACTGTCAAGGCTGTTGTTTCACAAATCTCGTATTTTTTGTAAAGTCTGCCCCGGCAACGGGTTTGCCGGGGCAGGATTTAACCCATTTTTTCCAGTTTTTCCAATACTGCAGTGAAATATTCCGGCAGCGGCGCAAAAACCATCACCGGCCGCTGATCCCGAGGATGCAAAAAGCAAAGCTGACCGGCATGCAGTACCTGGGAGCTTTGACCCAGCTCCGGTTTCTTGTGACCGTACACCGTATCGCCCAAAATCGGTCTGCCCAAGTGCGCCATGTGCACACGGATCTGATGGGTTCTGCCGGTTTCCAGCCGGCAACGGATATGGGTATAACCTCGGTAGCGACGAATCACTTCCCAGTGGGTCACCGCATTGCGGCTGTTGCGCTGGGTGACGCACATCTTTTTTCGGTCGGTAGGGTGTCTGCCGATAGGGGCATCCACTGTGCCGGAATCCTCTTTCATACCGCCGCAAACGATACACTCATAGGTTCTTGCCATAGTGTGATCCTTCAGCTGGGATGCCAGCACCGTATGGGCAAGGTCATTTTTCGCCACTGCCAGCAGACCGGAGGTGTCCTTATCGATCCGATGGACAATGCCGGGGCGCAGCTCGCCGTTGATACCGGAAAGGCTGTCACCCATAGCGTACAAAAGGCCGTTGACAAGGGTATCATCCTGATGACCTGCCGCCGGGTGCACCACCAAACCCTTCGGCTTGTTGATCACCAGCACATCCTCGTCCTCATAGACGATGTCCAGCGGTATTTCCGCAGGCGCAATATCCACCGCCTTCGGCTGGGGCATGGTCACACAGATCTCATCGCCGATATTCAGTTTGTCGTTCTTTTTGCCGGATTTTCCGTTGCGTAGGACGCAGCCATCCTCCAGCAGCTTTTGCGCAGCGCTGCGGGTAAGACCCTCTGCCGTCCGGGCAAGGAATGCGTCCAATCGCTCGCCGGCAATATCGGCGATCAAGGTCATTTTTTACCGTCCTTCCAAAATCCCTTATTGAAAAATACCAAACTCACCATCATGGCGATACAGCCGCAGGTGATAAAGCAATCCGCTACATTGAACACCGGGAAGTTCATAAACTCCACCTGGATCATGTCCACCACATAGCCCAGCCGCAGCCGGTCGATCATGTTGCCCAGACCGCCGCCAAATACCGCCACCAAGCACCAGCGCTCAAAGGTGGTAAATCCCATTTTCTTGGTGACAAATTCCCAAACCAGCGCTGCGGCAAACAAGAAAAATATCACTGCAAACAGCCAAATCATGCCCTCGAAAGAGGAAAAGGCTGCGCCGGTATTTTGGGTATAGGTCATGTGGAACAGACCGGGGATCGCATCTATTTGGGTGTGCAGGGCAATGTTCTCCACCACCCAAAACTTTGTCAGCTGGTCTGCCGCCACGATACCGACAGCAAACAACGCCATCCATAAATACTGCATTTCATTCCTCCGTGGAAAATCATTGAAAATATCTTATCATTTCACCGCCGGAAAGTCAAATTTCAGTTTGTCGGCGCTATCCCCCCTTGGGGCTTGCAAGTTTTGCAAAAATCGTGTATGATAGGGAAAATGAGAAAAGGAGGGCGTATTATGGCGCATTCTCACGAACATCACGAACACGATCACGCCTATTTGCACGCCCATGGCATCGCCCACAGTCACGGCCATGTCCACGAAAATCAAAAGGCGGTTATTAACCGTCTGGCGCGCGCCGTGGGTCATTTGGAAAAGGTCAAGCGCATGGTGGAGGAGGGATACGACTGCTCTGAAGTGTTGGTGCAGCTGGCGGCGGTGCGTTCCGCTTTGGAGAACACCGGCAAGGTGATCCTGAAAGACCACATTCACCACTGTATGGTGGACGCCGTGGCAGCCAACGATCACGAAGCCATCGACGATCTGTGCCAGGCCATTGATAAGTTTATGAAATAAGAAAACGCAGAGGAAAAACCTCTGCGTTTTTCTTTTAGTCTAAGTAGCGGCAGGCTGCCATAGCGGCGATGGCGCCGTCGCCGGCGGCGGTGACTACCTGACGGATGTTCTTGCTGCGGCAGTCACCGGCAACGAACACACCGGGGGTCTTGGTTGCGCAATCCTCGCCGGTGGCGAAGTAGCCCCAATCGTTCAGATCTGCCAGAGGCGCAAACGCCTCGTTTTCCGGCTTCAAGCCCACTGCCAGGAATGCGCCGTCCACGGATATCCGGGATTCCTCGCCGGTTTCCTGATTTTTCAGCTGCAGACCGGTGAGCGCACCGCCTTCCTGCTCATAGCCAACCACCACAGTGTTGAAAATTGCAGTGACGTTTTCCTTTTCCAGCAGGGCATCTGCCAGCTTTTTCTCGCCGGTAAAGCCGGCAAGATTCTGCACCACAGTGACCTTGGTGCAGACCTCGGAAAGCAGCAAAGCCTCCTGCAAAGCGGAGTTGCCGCCGCCGATCATGGCAACTTCCTGACCGGCATAGAATGCGCCGTCGCAAACTGCGCAGAAAGAAATGCCGCCGCCGATGAGTTCCTCCTCACCGGGCAGACCCAAGGTGCGGTGCTTAACGCCCACTGCCAGGATCACGGTCTTGCCTTCGTATGTATTTTCCTCTTCGGTGGTCACAGTGAACACATCGCCGTTCTTTACCACGGAAACCACCTTTTCCAGCTCCACATCAGCGCCCAGACCCATGGCCTGGTCAGTGAGCTTGTCTGCAAACTCGGTGCCGCTGATCACGGAAAAACCGGGGATATTCTCCACCTTGGGAGAATAAGCGATCTGACCGCCAAAGCCGTTTTTCTCAATGACCAGCACGGACTTGCCGGCACGCAGACCGTAAATTGCGGCAGTCAGACCCGCAGGACCGCCACCGACAACAATAATATCATGCATTTTGATTACCTCTCATTCAAAATCAGCCGGGCATCCGCCCGGCTGATCTATTTACTTACAGGCTTGCCAGGTACTTCTTGATCTCGGGAACACTGTAGTAGTTCACATGGTTCTCACCGTCGGTGATCACCAGCGTGGGTGCGCCCTTGATGCCGTACTGCTTGCACAGCTCAATATTCTCCTCAGCGATCAGCTTTTCGTACGCTACGCCGGCCTTGGTCAGCAGCTGCTCTGCCACACGGCAGTTGGGGCAAGTGACACGGGAGAACAGAAGTGCCTTTGCGCCAGCTGCTACTTCAGCCTTTTCCTCGCAGGCGCAAACCTCTGCGGGTGCCTCTACGGTCTTCTTCAAAGTAGAGCCGCCGATGTCATAGACCTTACGATCCTTGTACTCCTGGCTCTTGCCGTCGTTCCAGTTCTGGATGGGACGGTAGTAACCGGTAATACGGCTGTAGACCTCGGTCTTCTTGCCGCAGTGGGGGCAGGTGTACTGCTCGCCAACCAGATAGCCGTGCTCTGCGCAAACAGAGTAGGTGGGGCTCATGGTGTAGTAGGGCAGCTTAAAGTTCTCGGCAATCTTACGCACCAGATTTGCAGCAGACTTCCAGTCAGGCAGCTTCTCGCCCAGGAAAGCGTGGAAAACAGTACCGGAGGTGTAACGGGTCTGCAGCTCGTCCTGCACTTCCAGTGCAGAGAAAATGTCCTCGGTGTAGCCAACGGGCAGGTGGGAGGAGTTGGTGTAGTAGGGAGTGCCGTTCTCGTTTGCAGTGATGATCTCGGGATAGTGCTCCTTGTCATGCTTTGCAAAACGGTAGGTGGTGGACTCTGCGGGGGTTGCTTCCAGGTTGTACAGGTCGCCGTACTTCTCCTGGTAGTCAGACAGACGCTCACGCATATGATCCAGCACTTCCTGCGCAAACTTCTGGGTATTCTCGTTGGTCAGGTCAGCACGCAGCCACTTGGCGTTCAGGCCAACTTCGTTCATACCGATCAGGCCGATGGTGGAGAAGTGGTTTGCAAAAGTGCCCAGGTAACGCTTGGTGTAGGGATACAGACCGTTCTCCAGCAGCTGGGTAATGACCTCACGCTTGGTCTTGAGGCTGCGAGCAGAAATGTCCATCAAACGATCCAGACGAGCGTAGAAGTCAGCCTCGTCCTTTGCCAGGTATGCGATACGGGGCAGGTTGATGGTAACAACACCGATAGAACCGGTGGACTCACCGGAGCCGAAGAAGCCGCCGGACTTCTTACGCAGTTCACGCAGATCCAGGCGCAGACGGCAGCACATAGAACGAACATCGGAAGGCTCCATATCGGAGTTGATGTAGTTGGAGAAGTAGGGAGTGCCGTACTTTGCGGTCATCTCAAAGAGCAGCTTGTTGTTCTCGGTCTCGCTCCAGTCGAAGTTACGG
>JAZRQK010000023.1:0-33827 GCA_045649665.1 Faecousia sp.
CATCACCTTGACCGCCCGCCGGCAAAGCTCCCCCCTCAAGCTGATGGCCCGAGCCGCCAGCGATTTCGGTCACGGCCGGCTGGACGCCCGTGTGTTCGTGGACGAGGGCAGTCCCCAGGAGGTGCAGGAGCTGGCGCGGGCCTTTAACAACATGGCATCCTCCCTGCAAAAGAGCGAATACCAGCGGCAGGAATTTGTCGCCAATGTGTCCCACGAATTAAAGACACCTATGACTACCATCTCCGGCTATGTGGACGGTATGCTGGACGGCACCATCCCCCCGGAACGGCACAGTCACTATATGCAATTGGTTTCTCAAGAGACCAAGCGCTTAAGCCGGCTGGTGCGGAGCATGCTGGACATCTCCCGTATGCAGAACCAGGAGGGCTTCCCCCCGGAAAGCCTGACCCAATTCGATGTGTGCGAATGCGCCGGAAAAGCGCTCATATCCTTTGAGCAGAAGATTCTTAACAAGGCGCTGGCGGTCACCGTGGACTTTCCGGAATACCCGGTCTATACCCGGGCAAACAGTGATGCCATCACCCAGGTCATCTACAATCTCTTGGACAACGGCGTGAAATTCTGTCCCCAAGGGGGCGGACTGAGCCTTTCCGTGCGGGAGGGCGCAGATAAGCTGTATATCAGCATCGCCAATGAGGGCGACACCATTCCGCCGGAAGAGCTTCCCCTGGTATTTGACCGTTTTCACAAGCTGGACAAGAGCCGCGCCCAGAATCGGGACGGCTGGGGTCTGGGCCTTTACATCGTAAAAAACATCATCGACCGCCACGGAGAGAATATCTCCGTCACCAGCCAGAATGGCAAAACAGAGTTTACTTTTACACTCCCGCTGGTGAATTGACCTTCAAAGCCTTCCCCTTGAGGGGAAGGTGTCAGCCGAGCAGGCTGACGGATGAGGTGTTTTTATTTTCCACCTCATCAGTCTGCTTTGCAGACAGCTTCTCCTCAAGGAGAAGCCTTATGACAACGCTTTTTGAGGTAATCTATGGACGAACGCAATTTTGAATACCGCACCGGGCGCACCCGGCCGCAAAAAAGCCGCAGCGGACTGATCGCAGCCTTGCTGATCTGCGTGATCTTTTTAAGCGGACTTGTGAGCGTGCTGGGTCTTATGAACATCCGCTTGCTGAATCTTCTGAAGCAGCAGGATACCGCTGCGCCGGTGGCCTTTTCCGGTGGGGACAACAGTCCCGAAATCTCTGACGATGCGCCCTCGGCCACCCTCGAAGGTATGCAGGTGCAGGAGCTGCCCGACCTTTACCGGCAGCTGAGCGGCCTGCCGGAGGGTCTGTATATCTGTCATGTGCAGCAGGGCTCTCACGCCCATACTCTTGGCATTGTACCGGGGGATGTGCTTGTATGTGTGGACACCTCTCCCATTTCCAAGCTGGACGATTTGCAACCCCTGACCGAAGAACGTGACCGGGTGCAGATCACCGTCTTCCGGGAGGGAAAGCAGCTGCCCTTTACCCTGACACTTACCCAATAGGAGGACCTATGGAACCTATCTACAGACAGAATTTCACCCTTTCCCACATCCATGTGGACCGCTACGGACGGGCGACCCCAGCCACCCTTTTGTATCTTGTGCAGGAGGCGGCAGGGCAGCATTGCAGCCTCTTGGCGGTAGATCACGACACCCTGTCCCATAAAAATCTATTCTGGGCGGTGACCCGGAACAAGGTGCAGGTCACCCGTCTGCCCCGGCTGGGAGAGACCGTCACCGTGGAGACCTGGCCCATGCCCACCACCAAGGTTGCGTACCCCCGCTCGGTGGTGGCCTACGACGAAAGCGGAAACGAGCTGTTCCGCTCCATCAGCCTTTGGGTGCTGATGGACAGCCGTACCCGGGCCATGATCCTGCCGGGAAAGAGCGGCATTACCGTAGACGGCACCCTCACCGGTACGGAGCTGACTGTGCCCCACGCCCTTGCGGTCCGCCCCATGGCAAATGCCGTCACAAAGACTGTGGGCTACTCCCTTCTGGACCGGAACGGTCACATGAACAACACCCGCTACTTAGACTGGGTATACGATCTGCTCCCCAGCGCCTTCCACGAATACCATCCGGTGCGGGAATTTACCGTATGCTACCTGAATGAAGCCCGGGAGGCAGACCCCGTTACCTTGCAGTATGAATTGACCGACGGCCCTGCGCTGACGGTGGATGCACACCGGAAGGATGGGGAAAAATCCGACAGGATCTTTTCTCTGCAGCTTATTTTCTGATGTTGTTCTGTAAACTGAAAATCCTTTTCACCCATATGTGGAAAATACCGCTTTACGCAGCATTTCCCCTGTAGACCCGTGGTTTACAGGGGTTTTCCATATTTTTCTGTGGAGAAACCTGTGGACAATGTGGATAACTTCCCCCTGCCAAAATGCCGTTATTTTTCATAATTTTTGCGTTATGTCAACCGATATTCCGTCCACAAAAACCGCCACTGACAAAGAAGGGCTACCCACCCATGTCATTGCGAGGGTGCGCCAGCACCCCTGGCAATCTTTCGGAACACTATCGACCCTCCGCGTCATTGCGAGGAGCGTAGCGACGTGGCAATCTCCTGCTGCCCATCCACCGAAAAGCACAGCAGTTATATACATCGTACCGGGAGATTCCCACGGCCGGCAAAGTCGGCCTCGGAATGACGCGGTAGCGCAGGGCAGGAAAACAGCAAAAATTTTATACAAAAAATAGAAAAATTCTATAGACTTTCTTTTTTGCGTATGTTATGATATATGCGGTGGAGGTTGGACTTTAACATAGAATCTCCCACCGAGTTTATAAATTCGCGGCATTGCCGCATACCATTTATAGGAGGAAACCATATGAATATCAACCTTGAAAAGTACGGCATTACCGGTACCACCGAAATTGTCTACAACCCTACATACGAGCAGCTGTTCGAGGCTGAGATGGACCCCGCCCTGGAGGGCTTTGACAAGGGTCAGCTCACCGAGCTGGGCGCTGTGAATGTGATGACCGGTATCTACACCGGCCGCTCCCCCAAAGACAAGTTCATCGTTATGGACGAGACCTCCAAGGACACCGTGTGGTGGACCTCCAAGGAGTTTGGCAATGATAACAAGCCCGCTTCCGTGGAAGCCTGGAATGCCTGCAAGGCGCTGGCGCTGAAGCAGCTGTCCGGACCCAAGAAGCTGTATGTTATGGACCTGTTCTGCGGCACCAACCCCGACTCCCGTATGGCGATCCGCTTCATCGTGGAGGTGGCATGGCAGGCTCACTTCGTGAAGAATATGTTCATCACTCCCTCCGAGGAGGAGCTGGCTAACTTCGAGCCCAACTTCGTGATCTACAACGCTTCCAAGGCTAAGGTTGAGAACTACAAGGAGCTGGGTCTGAACTCTGAGACTGCTGTTCTGTTCAACCTGACCTCTCGTGAGCAGGTTATCCTGAACACCTGGTACGGCGGCGAGATGAAGAAGGGTATGTTCTCCATGATGAACTACTACCTGCCCCTGAGCGGCATGGCTTCCATGCACTGCTCTGCCAACACCGATATGAACGGCGAGAACACCGCTCTGTTCTTCGGCCTCAGTGGCACCGGCAAGACCACTTTGTCCACCGACCCCAAGCGTCTGCTGATCGGTGACGATGAGCACGGCTGGGACGACAACGGCGTGTTCAACTTCGAGGGCGGCTGCTACGCTAAGGTTATCAACCTGGATCCCGAGTCCGAGCCCGACATCTACAAGGCTATCAAGCGCAACGCTCTGCTGGAGAACGTTACTGTTGATGCAAACGGCAAGTGCGACTTCGCTGACGGCTCCGTCACCGAGAACACCCGTGTTTCCTACCCCATCGACCACATCGAGAAGATCGTTCGTCCCGTTTCCAAGGGTCCCGATGCTAAGAACGTGATCTTCCTGTCCGCTGACGCATTCGGCGTTCTGCCTCCCGTGTCTATTCTGACTCCCGAGCAGGCACAGTACTACTTCCTCAGCGGCTTCACCGCAAAGCTGGCTGGTACCGAGCGTGGTATCACCGAGCCCACCCCCACCTTCTCCGCTTGCTTTGGCCAGGCATTCCTGGAGCTGCACCCCACCAAGTACGGTGAGGAGCTGGTCAAGAAGATGGAAGCCAACGGCGCTAAGGCATACCTGGTTAACACTGGTTGGAACGGCACCGGCAAGCGTATCTCCATTAAGGATACCCGTGGCATCATCGATGCAATTCTGTCCGGCGACATCCTGAAGGCAGAGACCAAGAAGATCCCCATGTTCGACCTGGAAGTTCCCACCGCTCTGCCCGGCGTTGATCCCAAGATCCTGGATTCCCGTGATACTTATGCTGATGTTTCCGAGTGGGAGACCAAGGCTAAGGATCTGGCTGGCCGCTTTGTAAAGAACTTCGTCAAGTACACCGGCAATGAGGCTGGTAAGGAACTGGTCAAGGCTGGTCCCCAGTTATAATTTTCGATAGATATTTTTGCGCAGCTGCGCGTTTTGAAACCTGCGCAGTATCAACCTTCCGCTTAACTGCATAAAAGATTCCCGGAATGCGTCAGCATTCCGGGAATTTTATTGTTTGTTAAACAAAAATGTATTTAGTTACAAAGTGGCAACGAAAACTAAACGGAACGCATGTTTACATAATCAAAAAATTATGTAAAAATAACGGTACTTTTTATAGGGCAGTTATCCACATTATCCACAGCTTTATCCACAGAAAAACCGGGAAAACCCCCGGTCAGACCGGGGGTTATGCTGTGTTGGCAGTGGAAATCTACAAAATTCCGCGCTGGGCGACATAACGCCGTTTAGTTACCATAACAACCATTAAAAGTATATTCTAGCGCCGAATATCCGTGTCTTTTCTACGGGTGCATCTGTCCGTGTGACATAGCCTTCCGCCTGCAAAAAACCGTCCGGAGAAAGGGTTGTACCCAGGGTAAGCTCCTCCCCCGGCAGCGCCTCGGCAAGGTAACAAATATGTATTTCCCTGGGCGCATGCGTCCGGCGGAAGTCCGTATCCTGCAGATCGTCTATCCAATCCAAATACCGGGTGTTGGTCATGTGGTTGTTTTTGTCCAGATCCTCCGGACAGACGGTACGCATTACCGTTTCCGTCAACTGGCAGGGCGCAATAGAGCCGGGGGCAGGCAGTTCGTCGCCCATCAGGACACCCTCTACGCCAACGCCGCTTTTTCCCGGCAGTACCATACTGCGCTGCGCCATATCCATCAGCACCCACAGACTGGTCAGTCGGAACACTTCCCTGCCCTGACTGTCCAGCGCCACGGCGGCTCTGGGGTAGGCGGAACGGGTGGTGGGCATGGGCCATGTTTTGACAGTGAGCCGCTCCCCCGCTTCCGGGTAGCGGTAAATTTGCAGCCGGTGGCGCAGTACCGCCCAAAATAAGCCTTTTTCTGCCATGGTGTTCCAGTCCACACCCAAACGGGCGCAATGTCCGCCGGCGGCGCTGAGGGCAAAACCCAACAGCGCAGAGGGGCGCACTCTGCCGAAGGTGTCCAGCTGGTTTTGTTGTACAGTATAATCGATTTCGTAAATCATAAGTTTACTCCAGAACAATAGAAAGGGTATGACTTGTGCCGTCCCGGTACACCACTACAGACACCGACTGTCCCGGCTGGCACAATGCCAGAAAAGCGGCTGTGTCGGCAGCGTCGGTTACTGCCACACCGTCTAGTTGTGTCAGAATGTCGCCGTGGCGGATACCCTTGCGCTGGGCATCACTGCCCGATGAAATGCTTGTGACATATAAGCCTTGGGGCAAGTGGTAGTAATGCTGATGCAGCGCAGGCACGCTTTGTACGGACAGACCCAGCGCAGTCAAGCGCTGTGCATCCTCTGCTGTGTCGGTTGCGGCCGGCGGTTTTTCCCCGAAACGGAAAGAGGTTTCTGTTTCGTTCTGTTTTTGCAGCTTGCGGAACAGATGGATATTCATCAGACCCAGCGCACTGACGATGCCGCCCAAAAAGATCACCAACACCAACAGCACAGCCACCAAGCCACGATAGCTTTTCGGCGGACGGGTGCTGCCGGTCTGATAGAAACTGTTTTCCTCCGGCATCCGGTTGTTTTCTTTCATACAATACCTCTTTAATTTACCAGCGGCAGAGTAAAGGTAAATTCCGTTCTGCCGTCGTGGCTGTAGACAGAAATATTTTCACCGTGACTGCACACCAGTGTTTTGACGATATACAGACCCAGACCCCAGCCGTCCCGGTTTTCGCTGCGGCTCTTGTCCAGTTTGTGGAATCGGTCAAACAAAAGGGGCAGTTCCTCTTGGGGAATGGTCTGGCCGCTATTGGAAACGGTGACATAGACTTTTTTGCTGCTCTCCCGGATCTGCAGACCCAGCTCGCCCTCTTGAGGACAGAACTTGACTGCATTGTCCATCAGGTTATAGATCACCTGGGTGATATAATCCTGACATGCGTGGGTGTAAACGGGATACTCCGGCATATCCACCGCTACCTGCAGGCGCTTGCTGTTGATCTTGCCCTCAAAGGCGATGAGCACCTGCCCGGCGCACTCGGTGAGGTCAAAGCGGTGCTTCATTTCCTCGGGGATAGCGCCCTGCTCCTGCAGCCGGGAAATATCCAGCATGCTCCGCACCAGCCGGCTTAACCGCTTGGTTTCGTCGGATACGATTTGCAGATAATGGTTTTGCTGCTGGGGCGGGATCGTGCCGTCCAGAATACCGTCCACATAGCCGCCGATGGTGGTCATGGGGGTTTTCAGCTCGTGGGAAACATTGGCAACAAATTCTTTTCGCTGGTACTCGCTTTTTTCCAACGATTGCGCCATATTATTAAAGGCAAGGGTCAGTTCCTGCAGCTCCTGGGGCGCGCCGGGATGTACCGTCGCCCGGGCTTTCAGGTCGCCGTGACCGAAAGCGGTGGCGGTTTTTGCCATATCACGCAAGGGGGAGCTGTGCTTGCGGGTGTAGATGGTCATTGCCACTACAGAAGCCAGCACCACCAACACGGAAACAGAAATGTAGGTGTCAGACAGCTTTTTGATCAGCGTCAGAGAATCCTGTAAAGGGGTGGAAACGATGACGATGCCCCGAACATGCCCCACGGCATCCCGGATGGTGGTGCAGACTACATACCTGTCATCGGTGTAAAGTCCATCCACCACACCATTGGTGACCACATATTCCTGGGACAGAACCTTTTGCAGAAATGCGGAGCTGGTGATCGCCATGCCCCGGTGCTCGCAGCCCAAGGGGGCATCGGAGCATAACAGCAGCCTGCCGGCAGGGTCGCAGATCACCGCATCTGTCTGGGAAATATTGGTGGCTACCGACAGATCGATGAGGAAGTTCCGGTCATTCAATGCATCCTCTGCGCTGTAGGCAGCTGCCACTTTGGCAATGGTGGAGCAGGTGTTTTTCAGGTCACTGACGGTTTTCTCCGACAGATAGTTCCGGGCAAGGAGCTGGAAAAACACACCCACCGACAACAGCGCCGCCAGAAGGATAATGCCGTAAGCCACAAAGGTACGGCCAAAGGTGGTTTTCATATTTACAGCACCTCGAACTTGTAACCAACGCCCCAGACGGTTTTCAGCGACCACTGATCAGAAACGTCCTCCAGCTTTTCACGCAGACGCTTCACATGGACATCCACGGTACGGGAATCGCCGAAGTAATCAAATCCCCACACCTCGTCCAGCAGTTGGTTGCGGGTGTAGACCCGGTTGGGAGAGGATGCCAGATAGAACAACAGCTCCATTTCCTTGGGGGGCGTGTCGATTTTTTTACCATCCACGGTCAGTTCAAAAGCGTCCATATCAATGGTCAGTTTATCAAACACCAGACGCCGGGCGTCATTTTCACCGGTGCAGCGGTCGGTACGGCGCAGCACCGCCTCGATACGGGCAAGGACTTCCCGCATCTCAAAGGGTTTGGTAATATAATCATCTGCGCCGCTTTTCAGACCTGTAACCTTGTCATCGGTTTCGGCTTTGGCGGTGAGCATGATAATGGGTGTCTGACTTTCATTACGGATCATTTTACAAACAGTCCAGCCGTCCATCACCGGCATCATCACATCCAGCAGCACCAGATCCGGCTGAACTTCCCGGAATTTGGCAAGACCCTGACCGCCGTCGGCAGCCAAGGTAACGGTATAGCCTTCTTTTTCCAGATACAGCTGCAAAAGCTGGGCGATATGAATATCGTCCTCAACCACCAAAACAGAAATCGACATACGCAGACCTCCAAAAATGAAATAATCGCATTTTTTCTTATTATATAACAAAAGTCAAGGTTTCAGTGAACATTTTGTAAAGAGTTTCACCCAAATTTGTGAACGGACAAGATATGGTTGAAAAATCCGAGCCAATGGCATATAATAGGTGGCAGAACAAGAAAGGAAAAGCGCTATGATTATTATTGAGTTTTTGAAAGCGGTGCTGTTTGGCATCGTAGAGGGCATTACCGAATGGCTGCCCGTCTCCTCCACGGGACACATGATCCTGCTGGACGAGTTTATCAAATTGCAGGTATCTGCGGAATTTTATGAGATGTTCCAGGTGGTGATCCAGTTGGGTGCGATCCTGGCGGTGATCCTGCTGTTTTTCCACAAGCTCAACCCCTTCTCCCCCAAGAAAAGCGTAGAGCAAAAGAAAAACACCTGGCAGCTGTGGTTCAAGGTGATTGTGGCAGTGATCCCCTCGGCGGTGATCGGTCTGCTGCTGGATGATTGGATGGATGCCCATCTGTATAATTACATAGTCGTTGCTATTACACTGGTGGTCTACGGCGTTGCCTTTATCTGGATGGAAAAGCTGAACAAGACCCGGCAGATGAAGGTGCAGGATGTATATGATATCGACTACCGCACAGCGCTGCTCATCGGCGCGTTTCAGTGCCTGAGCCTGATCCCCGGTACTTCCCGTTCCGGCTCTACGATTTTGGGCGCAATCATTTTGGGTGTGGCAAGACCTGCCGGCGCAGAGTTCAGCTTTTTCCTGGCGATCCCCACCATGCTGGGCGCCAGCGCGCTGAAGGTGCTGAAATACGCTCTGGAGATCATGGACGGCGCAGCCGCCATGCCTACCGGTATGGAGATCGGCACGCTGGTCATTGGTTGCGTGGTGAGCCTGGTTGTCAGCTTGTTGGTGATCAAGGCGCTGATGGAGTATGTCCGCAAGCGCAGCTTTGCGGTGTTCGGTATTTACCGCATCGTGCTTGGCGCAGCGGTGCTGGGCTACTTCCTGCTGAAGTAAATAAAAACCCCGTGAGTGATTGCACTCACGGGGTTTTCTTTATCTTACGTATTCAATGACCACACGGCGGTTGGGCTCAGTGCCAACAGAGTAGGTGGTGATCCGATCCATGTCCTGCAGAGCAGCGTGGATCACATGACGCTCGTAAGCGTTCATAGGCTCCAAGGTGGTGCGGCGGTGTGCCTTCAGCACCTGCTGCGCCTTCTTGGTTGCGTAGCGGCGCAGGGATTCCTCACGCTTCTCCCGGTAGGATTCGGCATCCACATTGATGCGGATGTGACCCTCCACAGTGCGGTTGATAGCGTAGTTCGCCAAGTGCTGCAGCGCATCCAAAGTGTCGCCACGGCGGCCGATGAGATAACCCAGATCCTCGCCGGTGAACTCCACAGCGTAGGTGGTGTCGTCAACCTTCCATGCGTGGGGAACGGCGTCGGAGTTCATGTGCTCCAGCAGACCCTTCAGGAACTGCTCGATTTTTTCCTCGACACTGCCGGGAGCAGCGGGGGCAAACTCCTTGGGAGCGACGACTTTCTTGGGTTCAGCCTTGGGGGTCTCCTTCTTGGGCTCAGCCTTGGGGGTCTCCTGCTTGGGCTGGGGTGCGGGTTGCTCCGGCTTCTTTTCCACCGGTGCAGCCTTGGGCTTGGAACGGGATGCAGCGCCGAAAGCGCTCTTGGGTGCGGCGGGTACGGGATCGGGTGCTTCGTAGGTCACTTCTACCTTTGCGGGGGTAGCGCCCAGACCCAGAAAACCGGGCTTTGCCTGAGCAAGAACCTGCACGGAAACGTCATCCCGGGAAAGACCCAGCTGGGTCAATGCGGCCTCGATGGCAAGATCAATGGTCTTGCCACTGGCAATCATGGTTTTTTCCATTGATTATTCCTCCGTAGATTGGTTGTAACGGTTGGGGTCGTAGGCTCTGCCCTTGCAGTAGGGACGGGCGGCGATACCGGAGAGCGTTTTGTTTGCAGGCTCGTCCTCAATCAGACCCTCTTTCTTTGCGGCATATTCCTTAGCAGCGGCAGCCTTGGCAGCTTCCTGCTCACGCTGCTTTGCCTGCTGCATCTTTTTCTTGCTGGTGTTGGCGGTGATGCCCTCGGGATTTGCTGCCCGGCGCTCGGCACGGATACGCTCCTTCTCTGCTTCTACCGCTTCCTCAGCCAGCGCCTTTTTCAGACGCTCTGCGTCCTCGGCATCGTAGATCTTACGATACTTCTGGGTCAGGTACACGTCTGCTACGGTGGTAACGATACCCTGGGCGAACCAGTAAAGGCTCAATGCGGCAGGCATGGAGAAACCGATCCACAAGGACATGATGGGGGACAGCCACATCATCATCTTGCTCTGCTGAGCAGACTGGGAATTTTTTGCAGTTTCCTGATCCTCAATACCCTTTTCGTTGGTGACCAGGGAGTTGTTCATCCGCATGGAGATGAGCATAGACAGCAGTGCGCCGCCGGCAGAGAGAATGGGCATCAGGAATGCGCCCAGCTGGGGCCAGACGTTGGCAAAATCCCACTGCCAAACCTTGTAGTTGGGGATCTGTGCCAGATTAAAGCCCAGGAAGGTAAAGTTGATACCTTCGGCAGCGGCCTCGGACAGAGAAATGCCGGCAGCCTCAATTTCCGCCAGGAAGTTGGGGATCTGGGGTGCGGCGATCATCTGATTGTAGAAATCACCGTTGCTGCCGGTGAACAGCTCCGGGGTAGCCTCTTTGATCACGGAAACGATCTGGCCTGCCACATCTGCGCTCTGCTGCAGCATGTAGGTGATGGGCTGACGGACAACTGCGTACAGAGGGATCAGCACCAAAATGGGCAAAAAGCTCCAAAGGCAGCCGCCGCCCATGGAGACGCCTTCCTCTTTGTAGAGCTTCTGGATCTCCTGGTTCTGACGCTGTTGATCGTCTGCGTATTTTTTCTGAATGGCTTGTACCCGAGGGGTGACCCGGGACATTTTCATCATGCTCTTTTTGCCCTTGGCGGTAGCAGGCAGCAGGATCAGCTTTACCACGAAAGCAAAGATGATCAGCGCAACACCGTAGTTGGTGGTGAACTGGTACAGTTGCGCCAACAGCCAACCGAAGGGAACTTGCACGATGTCTGCAAGATTAAATGCTAAAAACATTTGATTTCCTCCTAAGGCACGGGGTCAAAATAGTCGCCCTTGTAAAAGGGATGACAGCGGCATAGACGTTTGATTGCCAGCCAACTGCCTTTGCAAGCCCCGTATTTGTTGATGGCTTCTTGTGCGTAAGCGGAGCAGGTGGGTGTAAACCGACAGCTTGGGGGAGTCAGGGGGGAGATGTGACGACGGTAAAACTGAATCATAGAAAGCAGAAAGCGTTTCATTGTTCTGCTACCAAAATGCCGGCCTTTTCAGCCAGGGACAGATAGGCGGCGGTGATTTTCTCAAAGTCGGCGGTAATACACCGGCTTCTTGCCACCACCACAATATCCCAGCCGGCTGCAAAACGGCTTTCGTTCAGGCGATAGACCTCACGCAGACGACGGCGTACCCGGTTGCGCACCACAGCGCCACCCAGCTTTTTGCTGACCGTCACACCCACCCGATTGGCCTCCAATCGGTTCTTTTTGGCATACAGCACCAGAAAAGAGTTGCTGTGACCGGTGGTTGCATACAGCCGCCGAAAAATATGATTCAGTTTTAGGGCACTAGAAAACTTCATACACTTTCTCCCGCGGCGACCCTTTTGCTGCGACTGTGCGCATAAAAATCTCGAAATACACAAAGTATGTCTTCGATTTTTATACTTCATTCGCACCAAAAATCCTCGCCGCCAACAAAGGGCAAGAGAAAAATAGAAATGTTCGTGATTCAGCCTGAAATGTTTTCTCGGGGCAAGATGCGGCAGCGGCAGACATACTTTGTGTATTTCAAAGCTGCCGCAGCGCAGCGCCGGGAAAAGAGAGCGGCTGAAGGGCGGGCATTTCTTTTTTGATATTGCCCTACATAAAAAGGGGGCGGGGCGAATTTAAATTCGCCCCGCATGGACTCCCGTTTCGCTATGAGCGATTATTCATGTGGTCACCCACGCATAATAAAGCTGCTTATGCAGACAGAACCTTGCGGCCCTTAGCACGGCGGCGGGCGAGAACCTTGCGGCCGTTAGAAGTAGCCATTCTCTGGCGGAAACCGTGAACCTTGGATCTGTGGCGACGGCTGGGTTGATAGGTACGCTTCATTTGTAGACACCTCCTGTCAATTCTCAATATGCTCGACAGTCAAAAAGACCGCAGCAAAACATAGTTTTTGACTATACAGATAGTCATGCTAAGGTATTATAACCGAAAAATGCCAGCAGGTCAACAATTATTTTTCACACTGTTGCGCCAGCCAGCCCAAATGGGGCTCAAATGTTACCCCCAAAGGGGTAGGCTCTGCCCCGGCGATGACCTGCTCCACAAACCGGGCGGCCAAAACGGCGGCATCATACAAGCTGCGACCCCGGACATAACCGCCGGTAAACACAGCGGCAAACAAATCGCCGGTGCCGTGGAAACAGCCGGGTAGTGTCTGGGTCTGATAGAGCTGCCCGTCGCTGAGCAAAAAGCCGGTCTGTCCTGACCCGAGGGAAACGCCGGTAAGCACAACATTCTTTGCGCCCAGTTTGGTCAAACCGGATATCAGCTGTTGGAAATAGGAAAGATCGCCGGTTTCCTTATAGGGCAAACCAGTCAGAAAAGATGCTTCTGTAATGTTGGGCAGCAGCACATCGCACCGACAGCACAGATTTTTGACCGCCTGCACATGCGCATCGGTGATGCGGCTGTATAACTTGCCGTGGTCGCCCATCACCGGGTCTAATACCACTGTGGCGGGAAAAGCGTCCATCACCTGCTCTACCCGGGCGGCCTGCGCCGGGTCGGACAGATAACCCACACAAATCCCGTCAAATTGCAAGTCTATTTGCTGCCAGTGCCGGCAAATGCCGTCCATATCCTCGGTCAGAGAACGGACATGGGGACTGGGGAAGCCGGTATGGGTGGACAGCACTGCCGTGGGCAGCACACTGCAGGCGCAACCCATAGCGGAAAGCACCGGCAGCGCCACCGTCAGGCTGCACTTGCCAACGCAGGACAGATCCTGCACCGATAAAACTTGTTTCATATTACTCCTGATTCCGCTTTTTCATCAGTTCCCGCATACGCAGGGCATGGTCAAGCTGGCGCTTGCGGATGCGCAGGCTTTGGGGCGTACACTCCAAAAGCTCATCGTCAGCCAAAAATTCCAGACACTGCTCCAGAGAGAACACCTTGGGAGAAACCAGCCGCAGGGCTTCGTCAGAGCCGGAGGCACGCATGTTGGTCAGCTGCTTTTTCTTGCACACATTGACGGTCATATCCTCGTTGCGGCTGCAGATACCCACAACCATGCCGGCATAAACCGGTGTGCCGGCGCCGATAAACAGTGCGCCACGCTCCTGGGCATTGAACAGACCGTAGGAGCAGGCATCGCCGGTCTCGAAAGCGATCAGCGAGCCGGTGAGCCGGCGCTCGATCTCGCCCTTGACCGGGGCATAGGTTTCCAGCACGCTGGACATGATGCCCTCGCCGCGGGTGTCGGTGAGGAACTCGCTGCGATAGCCGAACAGACCCCGGGAGGGAACTAAGAATTCCAGACGGTAGCGGTTGCCCATGGGGGTCATGGACAGCAGATCGCCCTTGCGGCGACCCATTTTTTCGATAACAGCGCCCATGCACTCCTCCGGGACATCGGCGACCATGCGCTCAATAGGCTCGCAAAGCTTGCCGTCGATTTCCTTAGTCAGCACACGGGGTGTAGACACGGAGAACTCATAGCCTTCCCGGCGCATGGTCTCCATGAGAATGGAAAGGTGCATTTCGCCACGACCGGCAACATTGAAAGAATCGGTGGAAGCCTCGGTGACATGGAGGGAAACGTCCTTCAAAAGCTCTTTTTCCAGTCGGTCACGGAGATTCCGGGAGGTAACGAACTTGCCCTCCTTGCCGGCAAAGGGAGAATCGTTGACGGCAAAGGTCATTTCGATGGTGGGGTCGGAGATCTTTACAAAGGGCAGCGGCTCCAGCGCATCGGGAGCGCAGAGGGTTCTGCCGATGGTAATATCCGCCATACCGGAAAGGGCAACGATCTCGCCGGCGGCAGCCTCCTGAATGGGGGTCTTGCCCAAACCGTCGTAGGCATAGAGGGCAACCACCTTGCCCTTTTGCTTGATTTCCGGATCGTGATAGTCGCAGATAGTCACTTCCTGATTGACCTTGATGGTGCCACGCTCCACACGACCCACCGCAATACGGCCCACATACTCATTATAATCAATAGAGGAGACCAGCAGCTGCAAGGGCGCAGTTTCGTCGCCCTCGGGAGCAGGGATATAGTTGACAATGGTCTCAAACAGCGGCACCAAGTCCGTGCCTGCCTCGTCGGGACTGTAGGACGCAGTACCCTGCCGTCCGGAACAGAACACAGTGGGGGAATTGAACTGCTCGTCGGTGGCATTCAGATCCAGCAAAAGTTCCAGAACCTCGTCCATGACCTCATGGATCCGGGCATCGGGCTTGTCGATCTTATTCACGGCCACAATGACCTTGTGACCCAGCTCCAATGCTTTGCCCAGCACGAATCGGGTCTGAGGCATAGGGCCTTCGGCGGCATCCACCAAAAGGATAACGCCGTTGACCATTTTCAAAATACGTTCCACCTCGCCGCCGAAGTCAGCGTGACCGGGGGTGTGCACAATGTTGATTTTATAATCTTTGTAGTTGACGGAGGTGTTCTTCGCCAAAATGGTGATGCCACGCTCCCGCTCCAGATCGCCGGAGTCCATGACCCGATCCTGGGTAGCCTGATTTTCCCGGTAGATGCCGCCCTGCTTCAAAAGCTCGTCCACCAGGGTGGTTTTGCCGTGGTCGACGTGGGCGATGATGGCAATATTACGGATTTTCTCTTGTATAGACATTTGTATTCCTCTTTTCTGCGAGCATATCTTCTCAGTATAAAACTATAGCACACCAAAACCGGGATTGCAATAAACTACACAAAAAAGAAAGGAAAAATAATCGGTTTCTGTGACTTCCATAGCTTGACCCGGTGGAACGAATATGGTATGATACTAGGTAACACAGAGGAAAGGCGCAAGGAAATGAAGGAAAAATTAAAGGTTGTTGTATCCTATGCTATTGTGGTGCTGATAGCAATGGTAATGGCGATCAACTACCAGTTGTTCGTGTTCCCCAACAAGTTTGCACCGGCAGGTCTGAACGGTATTTTTACCATGATCCAGTACCTGTTTAACTTTAAGTTCAGTTATACGACGATTATTATTAACATTCCCCTGGCTATCGCTGCCTTTTTTATCAACAGCAAGCCCCGGGCGCTGCGTACGCTGACTTACAGCTTGTGCTTCTCCGGCTTTTTGATGATTTTGGATCATGTGGATCTGTCCGCGTTTGCCTACTCCTCCAACGTCAGTGCGTTGGTTGGCCCGGCGGTGGCAGGTCTGATCACCGGCTTTGGCGGTTATGTGATGCATAAAATCAATGCCTGCTACGGCGGTACGGAGTTTATCGCCGGCTTTATCCACAAGTTCAAGCCCAACATGAACTTCTTTAACGTGATTTTCGTGCTGAATATCTCCGTTGCCCTGATTTCTTACTTCGTTTACGATTATAAGATCGAGCCGGTGCTGATGTGCATTATCTACAGCTTTGCATCCAGCTCCGTTCGTGACAGCATGAACCGCAAATATCAGAGCGCCGTCCGGTGCGAGATCATTACCGACCATCCGGAGGAGATCAAGCAGCGGATCTTGCAGGACTTAAACCACGCAGCCACGGAGATTTCCGCCAAGGGTGCATATTCCGGACAGGATAAAACGATCCTGCTGTGTGTGATCAATCCGTCCCAGGTTCCGGAGCTGACCAAACTGGTGGAGCAGTTCCCCGGCAGTTTCGCCGTATTCAGCAGCGCAACCAAGGTCATGGGCTACTTTCTGCATCTGGACAGCCATGGCAAACCGGAAACGGTGTTGTTCGATCAAGGTAAAAAATAAAATTTATATACATTTTAATTTGCAGGAGGAAATTAACGATGGCATACATTTATCCCGAACCCAGTCACACCTTTAGCGAATACCTGCTGGTCCCCGGCTATACTTCCGAGGATTGCATTCCCGATAACGTTTCTCTGCGCACGCCGCTGACCAAGTACCGCAAGGGCGAGGAAGAGCCGGCGATCAGCTTAAATATCCCCTTGACCTCTGCCATTATGCAGTCCGTGTCTAACGACACCTTGGCGATCGCGCTGGCAAAGGAGGGCGGCATCAGCTTTATCTATGGCTCTCAGTCCATCGAGTCCCAGGCAGCCATGGTGGCAAAGGTCAAGAGCCACAAGGCTGGCTTTGTGGTGTCCGCATCTAACCTGACCCCCGACGCAACCTTGGCAGACGTGCTGGAGCTGAAAGAGAAAAACGGCTTCTCCACCGTGGCCATCACCGACGACGGCACCGCCACCGGCAAGCTGCTGGGCATCGTCACCGGCCGTGACTACCGTGTGTCCCGTATGGAAGGCACCGAGAAGGTCAGCACCTTCATGACCCCCCGGGAGAAGATGGTGGTAGCACCTGCCGAAACCACACTGAAGGCAGCCAATGATATTATTTGGGAGCACAAGCTCAACAGCCTGCCCATCGTGGACGAAAATGACCACCTGATGTACTTCGTATTCCGCAAGGACTACGCTTCTCACAAGGCAAATCCCCAGGAACTGCTGGACAGCAAGAAGCGCTACCTGGTAGGCGCAGGTATCAATACCCGTGGCTACGCAGAGCGTATCCCCGCCCTGCTGGAAGCCGGCGCAGACGTGCTGTGTATCGACTCCTCCGAGGGTTACACCTGCTGGCAGTCCAATACCATCGCTTGGGTGCGTGAGCATTACGGCGACAGCGTAAAGATCGGCGCAGGCAACGTGGTTGACCGTGACGGATTTATGTTCCTTGCCAAGGCTGGCGCAGACTTTATCAAGGTCGGCATCGGCGGAGGTTCTATCTGTATCACCCGTGAGACCAAGGGTATCGGGAGAGGTCAGGCAACTGCTCTGATCGAGGTTGCCGCAGCCCGTGATGAATATTTCGCAGAGACCGGCATCTATGTGCCGATCTGCTCCGACGGCGGTATCGTCCACGATTACCACATGACCCTGGCGCTGGCAATGGGCGCAGACTTCATGATGCTGGGTCGCTACTTCGCCCGGTTTGACGAGTCCCCCACACCTAAGGTCATGGTAAACGGCGCATACATGAAGGAATACTGGGGCGGAGGCTCCAACCGCGCCCGGAACTGGCAGCGCTATGACTTGGGTGGCAAGACCAAGCTGAGTTTTGAGGAGGGTGTTGACTCCTACGTTACCTATGCCGGTACGCTGCATGACAATGTGGAGGCAAGCCTTTACAAGGTCAAGTCCACCATGTGCAACGTGGGTGTTGTGAACATCCCCGACCTGCAAAAGGAAGCTAAGCTGACACTGGTATCCAGCGTGTCCATCGTTGAGGGCGGCGCCCACGACGTGACCCTGCGTTCTACCACCACCCAGAAATAAGGAGGGCAGAATATGTTTGTGTTTTACAAGAATTCTTTTCTGGCTTCTGTTTTGAGCATTTTGGGCTGCATTTTGATTATTGTGGCGATTGCCACCTTCGAGGAGTACGAACTGTACGAAGTGGCAATTCCCCTTTTGTTGGGCGTGGCTTTGAATATTGCAGGCAAGATGGTCAGCAATGAAAAGTCTTTCAAGAAATGGTGGAAGCAGGTCAAGGATCTGGGTTACGAGGAACAGATCAAGTCCAGCTTCGAGGTCGCCTATACGATCTACACCAAAAACCCCAAGAAGCGCACCCTGAAAGAGATCGCCAAGCTGAATCCTGCGGCGGTAGCTTATATTGAGGCAAAGAAATAAAAACATACCCCGGTGCGAACGCACCGGGGTGTTTTTTATGCAAATAGCTTATCAATGGATTCGAAGCGGTAGCCCATTTCCTCCCATTGGGTCAGCAGTTCGTCCAAAATTTCTGCATTGGTCTGAGAAGTGGAGTGCAAAAGCACCACAGCGCCGTTGTGAATCCGGGGCATCAGCTTGGAAAATGCATATTCTTTTGTGGGTTGAGAATCGTTGTTCCAGTCCACATACGCCAAGCTCCAAAACACGGTCTGATACCCCAGCTGCTTTGCCATTTTCAGATTTTCCTCGCTGTATGTGCCTTGGGGTGGGCGGTAGTATTTGGGCATTTCCTTGCCGGTGATCTCATAAAACAGCGATTCCAAGTCCTGCAGCTCCTTGGCAAAGGCGGTTTCGTCGGAAATTTTCGCCATATCCGGGTGGTGCATGGTGTGGTTGCCCACAATATGCCCATCGTTAACCATGCGCCGCACCAAGTCGGCATTTTTCTCCATATAATTGCCCACCAGAAAAAAAGCGGCTGACGCATTGTGCTTTTGCAGGGTGTCTAAAATTTTCTCCGTGCAGCCGTTTTCATACCCGGCATCAAAGGTCAGGTAGATCACCTTTTCGGTGGTGTCGCCTATGTAAGCGGCATCGTATTTTTTCAGAGCATCTGCCGCTGCCGTGCCGATGGGCGGCTGACCTTCCTGCCGGAAACTAAGACCCCACGATCCGGTGGCCACAGCGGTGTTCCAGAATTGGGATAAAACCAATAAAAATGCGGCGGCAATTGCGCCGAACAAAATAACAACATCCTTTTTTCGCATACCATCCCTCCCGGGACAATCTATGCAAAAACAGTGACGGATATGCAAAAGCAGCCTTGTGCGTTGGCACAAGGCTGCTTGTTATAGAAATTACTTCAGAATTTTCAGAGCGCCGGTGGGGCAAGCCTGGGCACACTTGCGGCAGGTTGCGCAAACAGCGATCTTTTCAGAATCCCGGAACTCCGGCTTGATGACAGTGGTAAAGCCACGGCCAACCAGACCCAGCAGACCCTGCTGTGCCACTTCCTCGCAGGTACGGACACAGAGGTTACACAGAATGCACTTGCCTTCGTTGCGCTCGATCACAACCAGCTTCTTTTCAGAGCCGGCCTGCCGCTTGTCGCCGGCAAAACGAGCCGGGTCGATCTCGTAGCGGTTGGCATGCTTGATCAGGCTGCAGTTGTAGTAATCGTGGCAGCCGCACTCCAGGCAACGGCTGGCCTCGGCACGAGCCTGCTCCTCGGTGAAGCCCAGGTTCATCTCGTTGAAGTCCTTGATACGAACTTCTGCCGGCTTGCAAGCCATCTGCGCACGCTGCTTCTTTTCGTACTCCACGAACATCTCCGGTGTGACCACACGCTCGGAGAAGTAAGGCTTGCGATAAGGAACTTGATTGCCCTTCAGGTAGGAATCCACCACAGCGGCAGCCTTGTTTGCCTCGCCGATAGCGGCGATGGCGATGCCTGCGCCACGGTTGGTAGCGTCGCCCACAGCAAATACGCCCTCCAGGTTGGTGCGGAAGGTGTCCTCGTCAGCGGCAATGATGCCCTTGCGGTTCAGCTCCACTTCCTCAAAGCCTTCCGGCAGAACTTTCTGACCGATTGCGGAGATAAAGCTGTCGATTTCCAAGGTCTCGAACTTGCCCTCTACAGCAACGGGGCTGCGTCGGCCGGAAGCATCCGGCTCACCCAGCTCCATGACCTGCAGCTTGACAGCCTTGACCTTGCCGTTTTCGCCAATGATTTCGGCGGGGTTGCGCAGGAAACGGAAGGTGACACCCTCCTCCATAGCTTCCTCGATCTCGATCTTTTCGGCGGGCATTTCCTCCAAAGTACGGCGATAGACGATGCTGACTTCCTTTGCGCCCAGTCGGACAGCGCTGCGGCAAGCGTCCATTGCGGTGTTGCCGCCGCCCATGACCACGACTTTTTCGCCGATCTCGGGACGGTTGCCCAAAGCGATCTCACGCAGCAGGTGGATACCGCCCCAAACACCCTCCAGCTCCTCGCCGGGAACGCCGGCCTGCATAGAAGTCCATGCGCCGATGGCGATGACGGTGGCATCGTACTGGGAACGGATGTCGGCAAAGCTTGCGTCCTTGCCAACCTTGAAATTGGGCTTCATTTCTACGCCCATATCGGCAATCAATGCGATTTCCTGATCCAGAACTGCCTTGGGCAGACGGTATTCAGGGATGCCGTAACGGAGCATACCGCCCAGCTTGGGCATCGCCTCGTAAATGGTAACAGCATGACCGCTGCGACGCAGGAAGTATGCGGCAGTCAGACCGGCGGGGCCGCCGCCGATGACGGCAACTTTCTTGCCGGTGTCGGGAGCAATGTCGGTCTTAAAGGGATTCTCTGCAGCCAGATCCTTGTCGGCGGCAAATGCCTTCAAAAATGCGATGGAGATAGGCTCCTCCACCATTTTCCGGCGGCAAGCTGTCTCGCAGGGATGGGGACAGACACGGCCGATAGATGCAGGCAGGGGCAGCTTTTCCTTAATGGTGCGCACAGCGCCACGGTAATCGCCCTGGGCGATCTGCTTCACATACAGCTGGCAGTCAGTGCCGGCAGGGCAGTTCAGCATACAAGGACCACGGCAGTCGCCGTCGTGGTCACTCATCAGCAGCTCCAGCGCCACCTTACGAGCCTGCACAACACGCTTAGACTCGGTGTCGATCTCCATGCCGTCAGCGGCCATGGTGGAGCAAGCACGCATCAGCTTGGGGCTGTTCTTTGCTTCTACCACACAGATGCCGCAAGCGCCGTAGTGCTTAACATTTTCGTTGTGGCAAAGGGTGGGGATGTCGATCCCGTTGGCTTCGGCGATCTGCAGAATGGTCTGACCCTGCTGACCCACGCACTCCTTGCCGTTAATGATCAATTTGATTTCGCTCATTGTTATATCCCCCTTACTCTACAACCACTGCACCCAGACGGCAGGAATGGATACACTGACCGCAGCGGATACAGACATTGGGGTCGATGCTGTGGGGTTGCTTCTTTTCGCCGGAGATAGCGCCCACGGGGCACTTCTTGGCGCAAAGACCGCAGCCGACACAGGCTTCTTCGTTGATGGAATAGGTCAGCAGTGCGGGGCATTCCTTAGCAGGACACTTCTTGTCGTTGATGTGTGCCTCGTACTCATGACGGAAGTAACGGATAGTAGACAGAACGGGGTTGGGAGCAGTCTGACCCAAGCCGCACAGAGCGCCGTCCTTAATGGTGTTGCACAGCTCCTCCAGCAGCTCTACATCGCCGGGTTTGCCCTCGCCCTTTACGATCCGCTCCAGGATCTCGGACAAACGCTTGGTGCCGATACGGCAGTGGACACACTTACCGCAGGACTCCCGGGTGGTGAACTCCAGGAAGAACTTGGCGATACCCACCATACAAGTGGTCTCGTCCATAACCACCATGCCGCCGGAGCCCATGATAGCGCCGGTAGCGCCCAGAGCGCGGTAGTCGATAACGGTGTCCAGCAGCTGGGCGGGGATACAACCGCCGGAAGGGCCACCCATCTGCACGGCCTTGAACTCATGGCCGTCACGAATGCCACCGGCGATGCCGAAGATCACATCCCGGAGGGTCTTGCCCATGGGGATCTCCACCAGACCGGAGCGCTTGACCTTGCCGGTAACGGCAAAGACCTTGGTGCCCTTGGAGTTTTCAGTACCCATAGCGGAGAACTTCTCACCGCCGTTGTTGATGATCCAGCTGATGTTGGCGAAGGTCTCAACATTGTTAATGTTGGAGGGTTTCATCCAGTAGCCAGCCTGGGCGGGGAAGGGAGGCTTCAGTCGGGGCATACCACGGCTGCCTTCCAAAGACTCGATCAGCGCAGTTTCCTCGCCGCAGACGAATGCGCCTGCGCCGGCCTTGATGCGCATTTTGCAGCTAAAGCCGGTGCCCAGAATGTTCTCACCCAGATAGCCCTTTTCCTCAGCCTGCTTGATTGCGTTCTGCAGACGGACGATGGCAAGGGGATACTCTGCGCGGACATAGACAATGGCTTCCTTTGCGCCGATGGCATAAGCGCCGATGAGCATACCCTCGATCAGATTGTGGGGGTCAGACTCAATGACGGCGCGATCCATGAATGCGCCGGGGTCGCCCTCGTCAGCGTTACAGATCAGATATTTCTCCTCGCCGGCGGACTGACGGGCAGCGTTCCACTTAAACCAAGTGGGGAAGCCTGCGCCGCCTCTGCCACCCAGACCGGAGACCTTGATCTCCTCGATGACCTGCTCGGGGGTCATGGTTTTCAGCGCCTTTTCCAAAGCCTGATAGCCATCGTCAGCGATGTAGTCGGCGATCTCGTCGGGGTTGATAATGCCGCAGTGCCGCAGGGCAATACGGGTCTGCTTGGAAAGGAATTGGGAATCATCCTCAGAGATGGTCAGCTGGGACAGCAGAGAATAATCTTTCTTGGAAACCGCCTCTACGATGGTTTCTGCATGCTCCGGCTTAACCTGCACACAGCGGTACAGAGTGCCGTCGTCAGCATACACATCCACAATCGGCTCTAAGTAACAAATACCGATACAACCGGTAATGGAAAGGGAAGCAGCGCCTGCCAGTTTTTCTTCCAGTGCGGAGTAAACGGCGCCAGCGCCGGCAGCCAAACCGCAGCTGCCCTGGCCTACAACAATTCGTGCCATTACATTCCCTCCTTCTTGCGGATATCCCGGAGGATGGTCTTGACCTTATCCGGGGTCAGAGAACCGTATGTATCCTCATTGATCATCATAACCGGTGCCAGAGAACAGCAGCCCAGGCAGGAAACGATGCTTAAGGAGAACAGGCCGTCCTCGGTAGTTTCGTTGTTGCCAATGCCCAACTCCTCGGAAATGGCGTCGATGATTCGCTCTGCGCCGTTAACATAACATGCCGTACCCTTACAAACCATGATCAGGTACTTGCCCACGGCGGTGAAGCGGAACTGGGAGTAGAAGGTGGCTACGCCCAGGATTTTTGCAGGGGTCAGTCCGGTGCGCTCGGCAATATGATACACAGCGTCGATGGGGACATAACCGTAAATATCCTGCGTTTTTTGCAGAATGGTGATCAGACTGCCCTTGACATCGGCGTAGTGCGCCAAAACGTCCTCCAGCAGGGTCAGATCAACCTCTTTGTGATTACAACACATGTAGGTCACACCTTTTCTTAAAGAATTAGTCGATGTTACGACAAGACTGGCTTATTGTAACGCAAAAACACAAAAAAAGCAATCAGTAAATATTTACTTTTTAGAAATATTTACTTATTTTTCAAAATATCACGAATTTCGGAGAGCAAAATTTCCTCCTGTGTAGGCGCAGGGGGTGCAGGCTCCTCTGCAGGGGCTTCTGCTTCCTTCTTTTTGCCCAGATCGGCCAGTTTATTCAGACCTTTGACCAGCATAAACACAATAAATGCCAAAATAAAGAAGTTAATAACTGCGGACAGGAAGTTACCCCAGTTCAGGGTGTTCAGGATCTCGTTGCCAGCCTCGTCCAGCTTGGCTTCGCCCCACAGACGGGGGAGAACCAGCTTCAGCTCAGAGAAATCGATGCCGCCCAGGAAAATGGAAACGATGGGCATAATGATGTCGTCGGTCAGGCTCTTGGTGATGGTAGAGAATGCAGCGCCGATAATAGTACCAACAGCCAGCGCCATAGCGTTGCCCTTAATGGCAAACTCTTTGAATTCGTTCCAGAATTTCTTCATGATCTTTGTCTCCTTTTAGTTTACATAAAATTTTTGTTATTACTTCTTTTCAATAATCTCCAGACCGCCCAGGTATTTACGCAGGCACTCAGGAACAACGATAGAACCATCGGCGCGCTGATTTTGTTCCACCAGCGCAGGGAAAATACGGGATGTTGCCAAACCGGAGCCGTTGAGGGTATGCACAAACTCCGGTTTGCCGGTCTCCTCACGGCGGAAACGAATGTTGCCGCGGCGCGCCTGATAATCTCTTGCGTTGGATACGGAGGAAACTTCCTTGTAGCCGTCCATGGAGGGGATCAGGACCTCGATGTCATAGGTGCGAGCCATGGAGGCGGAGCAGTCGCCTGCCGCCAGCTTCACGGTGCGGAAGTGGAAGCCCAGACCCTCCACCAGCTTCTCAGCCTTGGTCACCAGCTCCTCGAATGCAGCGTCGGAATCCTCCGGCTTGCAGAACTGGAACATCTCTACCTTATTAAATTGGTGACCACGCACCATGCCACGCTCGTCAGCGCGGTGAGAACCGGCCTCCCGGCGGAAGCAGGGGGTGTAAGCAAACAGCTTCTTGGGCAGATCGGCCTCGCTGAGGATCTCGTCCCGGTAAATGCTTGCCAGCGCAGCTTCAGCGGTGGGCAGCATGTAGTGGGTGCGGTCGTCGGTGGGGTTGGCGATCTTGTAGACTTCGTCGGCAAACTTGGGGAACTGACCGGCAGTCTCGCCGCACATGTACTCCAACATGTGGGGCGGCAGAATAAAGTCATAGCCGTCGGCGGTGTGGGTGTCGATGAAGTAGTTCAGCAGCGCCCATTCCAGCCGTGCGCCCATGCCGGTGTACATCCAGTTGCCTGCGCCTGCCAGCTTTACGCCACGCTCGTAATCGATCAGACCCAGATCGGTGCAAAGATCCACGTGGTGCTTAGGCTCGAAATCAAATTCCGGCTTCTTGCCTACATAGCGCAAAGGCTCGTTGTTTTCCTTGCCTCCGGGGAGCAGGTCGCTGTCGGGCAGATTGGGCAGGCTGAGCATAGCGGTCTTGAATTCCACGCTCAGCTCCTTCAGCTGGGCGGCTTCGTCGGCGATAGAAGCGTCCAAAGCGATGGACTCAGCTTTGTTTGCCTCGATCTGGGCATCCAATTCAGCGGTGTCCTTGCCCTGCTTTTCAAAACCCTTCTTTTGACCGAAGAGCTTGCCGTTTTCCTTTGCCAGCTTGTTTTTTTGGGCGGTCTTGGTCTCGGTGGAAGTTTTCAGGCCGCGGATCTGTACGTCCAGCTCCAGAATTTTGTCCACCACTGCGTCGCAGTCTACTTCTTTTGCCTTCAGGCCTGCCTTGACTGCGTCGGGATTTTCTTTGATTTTGCGAATATCTAACATAGTAACCTCTCCTTATTTACTCCACGACTTCGTAGTTGTCCGGTTCTTCCGGGATCACAAAAGCGCATACGATGTAGGCCAACAGACCGGTGCCTGCGCAGAGAATCAGCAGCGCCCATGCCAGACGGATAATGGTTGCGTCAATGCCAAAAAACTTAGCAACGCCGCCGCAAACACCGGCGATCTTTTCGTCGGTTTTAGAACGGTACAATTTCTTTTCCATATTTCTGCGCTCCTTATTTCTCTAATTTCATTAACGCATCCAAAAGGACCTGCAGATCCTCCGGACCGTAGAATTCCAGCTCAAAACGACCTTTGCGCTTGCCGTTAACGATTTTTACACCCCGGTTCAAGTGCTTGGATAATGTCTTTTCGCACTCCGCCACATAATCCACCGCTAAGGTGATGGTTTGTTGGGTCATGGCAGGTTTTTTAGAAAGATTCTTGCACAATGCCTCTGCCTGACGAACGGAAAGCGACAGATTTACGATTTTCTGGGCGGCGGCAATTTGCGCCTTTTCCTCTTTCAGGGTAAGGATCGCCCTTGCGTGACCGGCAGTCAATGCGCCGGAGCGCACCATATCCAACACAGCCGGTGCCAGCGCCAGCAACCGCAAAGCGTTTGCCACGGCGCTGCGGGATTTACCCACCTGACCGGCGGTGTCCTCCTGGGTCAGACCGTACTCGTCCATTAAGGTGCGGTAACCCAGCGCCTCTTCTACAGGGTTCAGATCCTGCCGCTGGAGATTCTCGATCAGCGCCAGTTCCATGGTCTTTTTGTCGTCAGCGTCAATCACCACAGCAGGCACTTCTGAAAGTCCAGCCAGCCGGGCGGCCCGCCAGCGGCGCTCGCCGGCGATGATTTGATAATAGTCGCCGCCAAGCTGCCGCACCGTTAATGGCTGGATAATGCCGTGGGTGGCAATGGAATCCGCCAATGCCTGCAGCTCTTCCTCGTCAAAGTCCTGACGGGGCTGGTCGGGGTTGGGCTCGACCTTGTAAATAGGGAGGAGCTGATAGGGACTGTTGTTGGGGGCTTCCCGGATGAAATCGTCACCCAGCAGTGCGCCCATGCCCCTGCCTAAACCTTTTTGTGTTGCCAAACGTATCACCTCTTATGTGTTGTTTCACGTGAAACATTAAATTTTCTTTCGAAATTCCTCTGCAATCGCCTTGTAAGCGGCGGCGCCCCGACTGCTGCGGTCGTATGCCGTCACCGGCAGACCGTGGCTGGGCGCTTCCGCAAGGCGGATGTTCCGGGGCACAACGGTGGCAAATACTTTGCCGGGGAAGTGCCGCCGCACTTCCTGCGCCACCTGGGTGGAGAAATTGGTGCGTCCGTCAAACATGGTCAGCACCACACCAAAGATGTCCAAATCCGGATTGATGCGCTTTTTGATCAGTCGGAGGGTGGTCATCAGGTCGGCCAAGCCTTCCAGCGCATAATACTCACACTGCACCGGCACTAAAATACCGTCTGCCGCCGCAAGGGCATTGACTGTCAGAAGTTCCAGCGACGGCGGGCAGTCAATGAGGATCAGGTCATACCGATCTTTTACGGAGTCCAGCGCCTTTTTCAGCCGGTAGTTGGGAGATTCTACGGATAAAAGCTCCACAGCGGCACCGGCCAGGTCAGCCGATGCCGGCAGCACGTCGCCGAAGTTGGTGGGGACGATAACGGCATCCGCCGCCACGTCGTTGATGATCACATCGTAAACGCTGTTGCGCAGCCGGCGTTTGTCTACACCCAGACCGGAGGTAGCGTTGGCTTGGGGGTCGAAGTCGCACAGCAGCACCCGCAGACCGGAATCGGTCAGCGCTGCGGTAAGGTTCACGGCGGTGGTGGTTTTGCCCACACCGCCTTTTTGATTAACAACTGCAAGAATTTTTCCCATAAGGTTTCCTTTCGGAATGTTTCACGTGAAACATTCAAGGTTGCAACCGGGTGTCGGCAGTGTAGTTGGTGCCGATCGAACCGGTAGTATCCTGTCGTATAATGTATATCAGCGCGCCCACAGAAAGACTCAACAACAACGCCAGCGCAGCGATTATGGCAAAAAGCCAGCGGATCAGCTTCCGCAGCCGGGCAAGCTGCTCTGTCGCCCGTGGTGCGGGCCGCTTTTCGTGGGTCACGGCGGGTCTTTGGGGTATGTGGACTACGGCATCCGGTTTTACCGGGGACTGCGCCATTTTTTCCAGACAGTTAGCGCAAAATACTTGCCCATCTGCAACGGCGTTTCCGCATTTCAAACATGCCATCGTGTCCAAACCTCCTTCTGGATATACCTATGCCCATTATACAATAATATTTTCTGTTCGTAAAGCAGAAATTAAAGAAATTCCGCAAAAACAAATAGAATTTATCAAGATGTTATGTAAACCACAAGAGAGGGATAAAAAAATACCCACCGGGCAAGCCGGTGGGCAGTTTGGTTACATTACAGATACTTCTTAACTTCCTCGGATGCCAGAGCAGGATCGTCGGAAACGGTGACAGTGATATCCATATTGTTGGTCTCGGCAAACTTTGCGCACCACAGAATGAACTCCTCACCTGCAGCACGATCGGTGCCGATAGTCTTATACAGATTGTCGATGTACACATTGGTAATATCGTAATTGCCTGCGTGCAGACCGCTCAGCAGACCCTTGAGCATATCGGGATTCTGGATACCGTGCTCCTTGGAGTCAACCAGACGCACTTTGTGAGGCAGGTCGTAGGTCAGTTTCTGACCGAACTCGATGCAAACAACGTCGCCGTTAGCGCTTGCAACAGACTCCTTGATGGAATCGATCAGCTTCTTGGTCTTGCCGGAACCCTTCAGGCCCATAATAACTTTGATCATAGGGAATTCCTCCTTTGCTCTTACAGCGTTTTATGCTGTTACTGTAATTTTATCAGTAAAACCGTCTTTTTGCAATAGCAATTTGCCAAATCGCACAGATTTTTTACAACTCGTAACCTGGCTTGCCCAAAAGCTGGAACATATTGCGCTTATAGAACTCCACGCCGGGCTGGTTAAAGGGGTTGACGTCCAGCATATAAGCGGAAACACCGCATGCCAGCTCAAAGAAATAGAACATTTCGCCCAGCTTTTCAGCATTCAGTTCGCCCATATCCATGGTGATGACGGGAACGCCGCCGTCTACGTGGGCATTGAGCGTGCCGAGGTAGGCATTTTCGTCCACGAAATCCAGGGTTTTGCCTTCCAGATAGTTCAGGCCGACCAGATTTTTGTAGTCAGAGCCGATGGTCAGCTTGTTTTCCGGGGGATCGAAACGCACCATGGTCACAAAAATGTTCCGCTCACCCTGCTGGATCATCTGACCCAGGGAGTGCAGGTCGGGGGTAAATTCAGCGGTGACGGGGAAAATGCCCTTGCCGTCCTTGCCCTCGGACTCGCCGAACAGCTGCTGCCACCAGCCGCCCATCATCTTAAAGCCCGGCTCAAAGGATTCCAGCAGCTCAATGCACTTGCCCTTGCGGTACAGCAGATTCCGGATGGCAGCGTACAGCCATACGGGGTTTTCAAAGGAACGCACATCGTATTCCTTCTTTGCCGCCGCAGCGCCACGCATCACATCAATAGGATCGATGCCGGCAACCGCCATAGGCAGCAGACCCACAGCGGTGAGCACGCTGTAACGACCACCCACATCCGGGGGGATCACAAAGGTCTCCCAGCCTTCCTCGTCGGCCATCTGACGCAGAGCGCCCTTTACCGGGTCGGTGATGGCATAGGTGCGCTTCTTAGCACCCTCTGTGCCGTATTTCCGCTCCAGCATCCAGCGCAGAGCGCGGGTAGCGATGGCAGGCTCGGTGGTAGTGCCGGACTTGGAGATAATGGCGATGGAGAAGTCCTTGCCCTCCAAAAGCCGCTGCAGTTCGTTCCAGTGCCGGGTGGAAAGGGTGTTGCCGGCATAGAAAATTTGGGGATTGCCCTTGCCTTTGCCGATGTTATGGTTGCAGCCCTGCAGCAATTCAATGGCTGCCCGGGGGCCCAGATAACTGCCGCCGATGCCAATGACCACGAAAACATCACTGTCCTGACGGATCGTTTCTGCAGCTGCCCGGATGCGGCGGATCTCATCGTTTTCTTTCTCGATGGGCAGATCCAGCCAGCCTAAAAAATCATTGCCGTCGCCGGTGCGCTCGGACAGTGTCATGTGTGCGTCAAACACTTCCTTTTCCGCAGCCAGCATTTCCGGCAGGGAGAGCTGACCCCAGACATTGGAAATATCAACTTTTATCATAAAGGGATTCCATCCTTTCTTATATTCACCTACTATGTTACCCTAAAACCGCCCCAAACGCAAGAGGAACGCAAAAAGTTTCCAAAATTCTCAAAATCTCGTGTAGATTTCCGAAAAATTTCTGTGTATAATATAGAAAACACTTGGGAGGTACGCACATGCAATTTGGCTTTGGTGTTGACCTGGGCGGAACAACCGTCAAGCTGGCTTATTTTAATAAAGAAGGACAGATGCTTTCCAAGTGGGAGATCCCCACAGTAAAAGACAATAATGGCGAGCAGATATTGCCGGACATCGCCCGTTCAATTTGGGCATATATGAAAGAAAAAACCATCGACCCCAAAGTTGTCATCGGTGTGGGCATTGGTGTGCCCGGTCCGGTGCGTCCCGACGGCACGGTAAACGGCTGTGTGAACTTGGGTTGGGGCGAGAAAAATATTGAAAAAGAGCTGTCCCGGCTGGTGGGTCTGCCGGTGAAAGCCGGCAACGATGCCACGGTCGCTGCCTTGGGCGAGTGCTGGAAAGGCGGCGGACAAGGCTGCCGGGATATGGTGATGGTTACCCTGGGAACCGGCGTAGGCGGCGGCATTATTCTGGACGGCAGACCGGTTCACGGTGTCCACGGCGCCGGCGGCGAGATCGGCCACATGGTGCTGAACCGGGCGGAAACGGAAGCTTGCGGCTGCGGCAAGCGTGGCTGCGTGGAGCAGTATTGCTCCGCAACCGGTATCGTCCGTGTAGCAAAGCAGTTTCTTGAAAATACCGTCGCAGATTCTATCCTGCGGGGCAAACAGCCCCTGACGGCAAAGGATATTTTCGATGCTGCCAAGGAGGGAGACGCTCTGGCAAAGGAAGTTTTGGAGCAGGTTTTCGCCTATATGGGTGAATTTGTGGCAAATATCTGCTGCGTGGTCGACCCGGAAATGATCGTTTTGGGCGGCGGTGTCAGCAAGGCTGGCGATGTGCTTTTGGAGGGCGTTGCCCGGCACTTCCGGCGCTACGCATTCCCCGGCTGCGGCGATGTGACGTTCGCTTTGGCAGCTTTGGGCAACGATGCCGGCGCATACGGCGCTTTCCGGCTCATATTGGAAAACTAAAAAAGTACGGACACCATCGGCGATGGTGTCCGTTTCTTATTTGGGTATGGTAATGGTCAGCACGATCTGACTTTCGGTTTCCCGGCGCTCGGAAACGGCGGCGATGCCGCTTTGCTGGATCCGTGCAAGGGTCTGATTCACGCTGCGCAGGAAATGCCCCACGCTGGGGCGCACCGGCTTATCCGCCTCCCGGCACAGCAGAGAATCTATGTACTGCTCCGTCCGGGCAACGCTCATGCCCATCCGGGCGATGGTGTCGATGGCGCAAAGCTTTTGGGTTTCGTCCGTTAATTTCAGCAGCGCCCGGGCGTGGCGCTCCGTCAAGCCGTTCTCCCGGAGCTTTTGCAGTACCGGGGACGAATGTTGCAGCAGCCGCAGCTTGTTGGCAACGCTGCTCTGACTTTTACCCAGCAATTTCGCTGCCTGCTCCTGACTCATAGACCACTGCTGCATCACATAGCTGATGCCCCGTGCCTGCTCGATGTAATCCAGATCCTGCCGCTGGAGATTTTCCACCAGTGCCGTCATACCGGACTCCCGGTCGTCCATATTCATCACAATGCAGGGAATTTCCGTCAGACCGGCAAGGATACCGGCTCTTAACCGCCGCTCCCCGGCAATGAGTTCGTAGCTGACCCCCACTCGTCGCACAGACAGCGGCTGTAAAATGCCGTGCTGGCGGATGCTCTCCGCCAATTCTGCGATGGCTTCCTCCCGGAAAATTTTTCTCGGCTGCGCCGGGTTTGGACATATCGCCTTTGCCGGCAAAAAGATCACCCGTCCGGTTTCCATATAGGTTTTGAGTTTTTGGCACTGCATAAGCGCTCCTCCTTGGTAGGTCGTTCTCCCATTTTACTGCAACAAGCATAAGAAAAACCACGAAACGGGACAAAACCATCGACAAAACACAGCTATCATGCTACAATATTGCAGAAAAGAGGTGTTTTCATGGAAACCCGGAAATTATATTATGAAGACTGTCTGTTGCAGGAATTTACTGCCACAGTGACAGCTTGCAAGGAAACGGAAAAAGGATGGGCGGTTTATCTGGATGCCACTGCTTTCTATCCCGAGGGCGGCGGACAAGCCTGTGATACAGGCATGCTGGGCGATGCCAAGGTGCTTTCAGTCCGTGAAACAGAGGACGGCATTTGCCATCTGTGCGACAAAGCTTTACCGGTAGGTGAAACCCTGAAGGGTGCAATCGACTGGCAGCGCCGGTTTGACCTGATGCAGCAGCATGCCGGCGAGCATATCGTCTCCGGTATCATTCATAAGCTGTTCGGCTATCACAATGTAGGCTTTCATGTGGGCGCAGATGTGGTGACCATTGATTTTGACGGCATGATCCCGGAGGAAGCATTGGCACAGATTGAAGGGCAAGCCAATCAAGCGGTATATGCGGATATTCCGGTGCGCTGCTGGTATCCCACGGAGCAGGAGTTGCCCGCCGTGATCTATCGCACCAAAAAGCAGCTTCCCTACCCGGTGCGGATCGTGCAGATCCCCGGTTATGACAGCTGCGCCTGCTGCGGCGTGCATGTGGCACGCACCGGACAGATCGGCATTATCAAGCTGCTCTCCTGCGTGAAATTCCACCAGGGTGTTCGGATCGAGATGGTCTGCGGCGGCAGAGCCCTGGAATTTCTCACCCGGGTCTATGAGCAAAACCGGCAGGTATCCCAGGCGTTCTCTGCCAAGCTGCTGCAGACCGGCGATGCCGCCCGGCGCATGAATGAGCAGCTGGGAAAAGAAAAATACCGGGCGGATCTGCTGGAAAAACAGTTATATGACCGAGTTGCGGAAAGTTATGTAAACTGCGGTGATGTACTGCACATTACCCAAGGTGTGTCCCCTGCCGGTGTACGGGAGCTGGCAGACCGGATCGCCCAGCGCTGCGGCGGCAGAGCGGCAGTGTTCTCCGGCACAGACCGGGAGGGCTACAGTGTTGCGCTGGTGGACAAGCAGGGGGAGGTCGCTGCCTTTGGCAGGAAAATGACAGCCGCCTTAAAAGGCAAAGGCGGCGGCCGTGACGGCTTCTTCCAGGGCAGCGTTAACGCATCAGAAGTAGAGATTCGTCGGTTTTTCGGCTGAATTTGTGGCAAATGACAATTTGAATAGTTAATTTTTTACCGAATTTTACAATTCGTACACTTTACAACTTTTCCTTGTTTATATATAATATTATTGTATAGAAATATAGTTTCTTTACACTTTTTATCGATAATGCCGCAAAAGCGGTAACTGAAATATGGAGGAATAAATTATGTCTGTTAAAGTTGCGATCAATGGTTTTGGACGTATCGGCCGTCTGGCTTTCCGTCAGATGTTCGGCGCTGAGGGTTACGAGGTTGTTGCTATCAACGATCTGACCACCCCCAAGATGCTGGCGCACCTGCTGAAGTACGACTCCACCCAGGGTAATTACGCTGCACAGGGTCATGTTGTTGAGGCTGGCGAGGATTCCATCACTGTAGACGGCAAGAAGATCACTATCTACGCAAAGGCAAACGCTGCCGAGCTGCCCTGGGGCGAGCTGGGTGTGGATGTTGTGCTGGAGTGCACCGGTTTCTACACCGCTAAGGACAAGGCACAGGCTCACATCGATGCCGGCGCAAAGAAGGTTGTTATCTCTGCTCCCGCAGGTAACGATTTGCCCACCATCGTTTACAATGTCAACCACGAGACCCTGACCAAGGAAGATACCATTATCTCCGCTGCTTCCTGCACCACCAACTGCCTGGCACCCATGGCAAAGGCTCTGAACGACCTGGCTACCATCGAGTCCGGCATTATGTGCACCATCCACGCTTACACCGGCGACCAGATGATTCTGGACGGTCCCCAGAGAAAGGGCGACCTGCGCCGCAGCCGTGCAGGTGCTGTGAACATCGTTCCCAACTCCACCGGTGCTGCTAAGGCTATCGGCCTGGTTATCCCCGAGCTGAACGGCAAGCTCATCGGCGCTGCACAGCGCGTACCCACTCCCACCGGTTCTACCACCATCCTGAACGCTGTCTGCTCCAAGGCTGTCACCGTTGCTGAGATCAACGCTGCCATGAAGGCTGCTGCTACCGAGTCCTACGGCTACACCGAGGACGAGATCGTCTCCTCCGACATCATCGGCATGACCTTCGGCTCCCTGTTCGACGCTACCCAGACCATGG
>JAZRQK010000024.1:0-6346 GCA_045649665.1 Faecousia sp.
TTGTACTGGTTTACAGGAATATCATTGAATGTCACCTTGCCGGGCGCACGCACCTGGGCAGGATCTACAAATAAACTCTTAGGCATTTTCTATATCCTCCTTACTTGGAAAGCAGTGCGGTAAAGTTTTCCAGATTCTCGCCCAGCTCCTTCTGGAACTTGGCAGCAGGTGTGCCGTCCACAGCACGGTGATCGTAAGTCAGGCTCAGACCCATAGCGGGATAGATCTCGATAGAGCCGTCAGCTGCCTTGCGAACACGGTCGGTAGTACCGCAGACACCCAAAATGCCGGTCTGGGGAGGATTGATAACGGGGGTAAAGGACTCAACGCCCATGTTGCCCAGATTGGACACGGTAAAGCTGCCGCCGGACAGCTTGTCGGGGCTGATCGCACCCTCACGGCAAGCGGCTGCCAGTTCCTTGACCTCCTTGGAGATCTCCAGCAAGGACTTCTGGTCAGCGTTGAAAATGGTAGGTACCATCAGACCACGGGGGGTATCCACAGCAACACCCAGATTCACATGCTTGAACAAACGGATGGAGTTATCGTACAGCATGTTGGCATTCAGATCGGGGTGGTTCAGAACGGTACGGGAAACAGCGTAGAGAATAATATCGCCCAGGGTGATGCCTGCATACTCGCCACCGGCCGCCTTCAGGGTCTTGCGGTAGTTCAGAATTGCAGTTGCATCAAAGCTGGTGTTGTGGGTCAGCTGTGCCATGGTGGACAAAGAGGTGTGCATGGACTTGGAGATCGCACGGCGGATACCGCTGAACTTCACATCCTCATAAGCAGGGCCGTCGCAAGACACAGTCTTGGCAGCTGCGGGAACGCCCTCTGCAATCAGCTTCTGCACATCACGCTCGATGATACGACCCTCAGGACCGGTACCAACAGCCAGGGATGCGTCAACACCGGCAGCCTTTGCCAGCTTAGCAGCTCTGGGAGATACGGGTGCGCCGGCTACGATCTGAGCAGCAGGAGCAGCGGCCTCAGCAGCAGGTGCAGCAGCGGGAGCAGCAACCTCCTCCACCACTGCGGGAGCAGCGCCGGGCTTCAGGCAATCAGTAGGCTCGCCCTTAGGACCAACAGCGCAGACATTTTCCATACAAGGTACTTCGTCACCCTCTTCAAAGAAGATCGCCAGCAGTTCACCCTCAGCGGTGGACTCGCACTCGAAAGATGCCTTGTCCGTTTCATATGTAAACAGAATATCGCCGATCTTGACTTCGTCGCCGATTTGCTTCAGCCACTCGCCGATGATGCAGCTTTCCACAGTGATACCTGCCTTGGGCATAATAACCGCCTGTGCCTTGGTGTTGCAAGCAACCGCAGCGGCTGCAGGAGCAGCGGCAGGTGCGGCAGCGGGAGCAGCCTCGGCAGGAGCGCCGCCGGCGCCCTTCAGGGCAGAGCAGTCCTCGCCGGGATTGCCCACAGCGCAGACATTCATCAGGCAAGGCACTTCGTCGCCTTCCTCGTAGAAAATCTCCAGCAGAGTGCCCTCTGCGGTAGACTCACACTCGAAAGAAGCCTTGTCGGTTTCATAAGTAAACAGCACGTCGCCGACCTTCACCTGATCGCCGACCTTCTTCACCCACTCGCCGATGATACAGCTTTCCACAGTAATACCGGCCTTGGGCATAATGACAGCATTTGCCATAGTTGTTCCTCCTCAAGTTTGTTATAGCTTGTTAATTATAACTTATCATAACACCTTCGTCAATAGCAATTTCGCACAAATTACGAAGTATGTTAGCTTACAGAATGATAACTCCCGCATTTTTTGCAGCATTTGCCACGCTTTCCGGCACGGCTGCATCGGAGATCAGATAATCCACATCCGCAATGTTGGCAAAGGTATAGGGCATCAGACAGCTGAACTTCTCCCGACCACACATCGCCACGCTGGTGCGTGCTTTTTGGATCACCTTTCGCTTGACCAGCATATCGCCCTCTGTGCCGCAGGTAAAGCCTGCCTCTACAGAGCAGCCGGACACACCGATAAATGCCAAATCAATATTAATGGTATCCAGCATTTGCAGGGTGTTTTGTCCGGAAAGTGCAAGGTTTTTCCGATTGATCGTGCCACAGCACAGCGTCACCACGGGATTGTGCAAACGGCACAATTCCAAGGCAATACTGGGACCGGTGGTAAAAATATTCAGGTTGATATCCGGCAAACTTTTGGCGATCGCCAGATTGGTAGTGCTGGCATCCAGGAAAATCGCGGAGTTGGGTTGGATCAGCTCCATCGCCTTGGCTGCCATAGCGTTCTTGCCCGTGTTGTTCTCACGCATACGGACATTAAATTCCGGGTCGCCGGTAAGCCGCACAGACTTTGCGCCGCCACGGAACTTGACTACCGCACCGCTGCGTTCCAGTGCATCCAGATCACGGTGAATGGTCATCAGTGACACTTCGGGGAACAGAGCCTGCAGTTCCTTGATGGTCACTACATTTTTCTGCTCTATGTATTCCCGGATCTGTTCTTGACGAATACTGTACATAGCGCCTCCTTATGTTATCAATTTAACATTATATCACAAATATAACACTTCCTACCGGGTTTTGTCAATCTTTATTTCAAAGATACTAGCCAAATTTATAATTATAGTATATAATAAACCCAAAGGAAGTGATGAGCCATGATTGAAAAGCTTTATATTTGTCACAGCCACAGCTTTGACCCTTACGAGAATATCGCACTGGAAAAGCATTTGCTGGAAACCGTGGAGCCGGGATGCTGCATATTATATTTATGGCAGAACCAGCACACGGTGGTCATCGGTCGCAATCAAAACGCATACGCTGAGTGTAATACAGAACTGCTGACCCAAGAGGGCGGCCATCTGGCTCGTCGGCTTTCCGGCGGCGGCGCCGTTTTCCACGATACCGGCAATCTGAACTTTACCTTTATTATGGCAGAGCCGGATTACAATCTGGACAAGCAGCTGTCTGTCATTCAGGCCGCATGCAGCCTTGCGGGAATTGCGGCAGAACGCTCCGGGCGGAACGATCTGCTGGCGCAAGGTCAGAAATTCTCCGGTAATGCGTTTTATCACAGCGGCGGCAAGGCCTATCATCACGGCACGCTGCTGATCCATGCGGATATGGAGAAGTTAGGCCGTTACCTTACCCCCTCCAAGGCAAAGCTGGAGGCAAAGGGTGTGGCATCCGTCCGCTCCCGGGTGGTGAATCTGCAGACCCTCTGCCCTGCCCTGACTTGCCAGAGCATGAAAGACTATATGGCGCAGGCATTTACCCAAGTTTACGGCTTGCCTGCCGAAATGTTGAACACCGATACTGTTGCCCTGGCAGAATCAGCCAACCAGTTGCGCAGCTGGCAGTGGCTGTACGGCGAAAATCTGGCTGCTCAATTTTCCTGGGAAAGCCGTTTCCTTTGGGGCGGTATTCTGCTGGAGCTGCAGACAGAGGGCGGCATGATAACGCAGGTGCGTGTCTATTCCGACGCTATGGACTGGCAGCTGCCTGCTGCCGTGGAAAAAGCGCTCACCGGCTGCCGATTCCAAATCCTTCAAATGTGCCAAGCAATCCGGGCGCAATTAACCGATTGTGACATCGCAAATGACATTTGCAATATGCTGAAAGAACAGGAAATATGACAATGGAGCATATCTATATCGTCTTTTCCGCCACCCCAAACCGGGTAGGCAAACTGGTGCGCAAAGTCACCGGTGAGGAATTTAACCATGCCAGCATTGCATTGGACGAAAACCTCTCCCGAATGTACGGCTTTGCCCGGCGATATTACCGGACACCCTTATACGGCGGGTTTGTCCGGGAATCTCTCTCCCGCTATCACCAAAACGGACAGGCATCCCGCATCCGTGTATGCAAGCTGCCGGTGACCCCGGAGCAGTACCATGGGTTGGAGCAGCTGCTGACCAAAATGGAGCGTGACGGCGAACATTATCTATATAATCATGTGTCTGCCTTGGGCGCAGTGGTACACCGCCGCATCCACGCAAAAGATGCCCGTACCTGTATCGAGTTCTGTGTGGACATATTACATAAGCTGGGCGTAGATATTGACCCCAACAAGCATTACACCGTCTGTCAGGTAGAGCAGATGCTGCTGCCCTACTCCGTTTACTGCGGCGCAATTCCCGACGGCGACTACGATGCAGAATTTTATGCCAAGCACCCCGTCCCCTACCCATTGTGCACCACTGTACGGGATATGTTCAAAGTTTTACCCCGCTTGGGGAAGTAAAAAGACCGGAAACGATTGTTTCCGGTCTTTTGTTATTAAATTTGCAGCAGCTTTACCAGCAGCTGTACCACTTTTTCCATATCCTCTACGGGGATATACTCGAACTTGCCGTGGAAGTTCTCGCCGCCGGTACACAGATTGGGACAAGGCAGGCCCATATAAGAAAGCCTTGCGCCGTCTGTGCCGCCTCGCACGGGAACGATCTTGGTGGTAATGCCCACCGCCTCCATAGCAGCCTGCGCCCGCTCTACAATATAGAAGCAAGGCTCGATCATCTGCCGCATGTTGAAATAGCTGTCTGTGATCGTCAGCTCCACAGCACCGTCGCCGTACTTAGCATTCAGGAAGTCTGCAGATGCCTGCATTATCTGCTTTTTGGCGGTGAACTTTTCCATATCGTGGTCACGGATAATGTAACGCAGGGTGGAAGTCTCCTCGTCGCCACGCATATCCGTCAGGTGGATAAAGCCTTCATAGCCTTCGGTGGCTTCCGGGCGCTGATGCACCGGCAGCAGACCTTGGAACTCCATTGCCATCAGCTGGGAGTTGCGCATTTTATTCTTGGCAGAGCCGGGGTGGATATTCACACCGTGGAACACCACCGTTGCGCCGGCAGCATTGAAGTTCTCGTACTCCAGTTCGCCAAGACCGCCGCCGTCCACCGTATAGGCATATTCAGCGCCAAAGCCTGCTACGTCAAACAAATCTGCGCCTCTGCCGATCTCCTCGTCGGGGGTGATGCCGATTTTTAAGGTCGCATGGGGTTTGTCAGATTTCAGCAGGATCTGCGCTGCGGTGAGAATTTCCGCAACACCAGCCTTATCATCAGCGCCCAACAAGGTAGTGCCGTCAGTGACGATCAGCCGCTTGCCAACATGATGGGCAAGGCTTTCAAATTCTGATGCGAGCATGATGATATTCTTTTCATCATTGAGTACAATGTCGCCGCCCTGATATTCCACGATCCGGGGTTTCACATCCGTGCCGCTGAAAGACGGGGCAGTATCCATATGGGCGATCAGTCCCACCACCGGCATGCTGGGGTCACCAGGAACTGTGCCGTAAATATAACCGCTTTCGTCCATACGGGCATCGGCGATGCCCATTTTCAGCATTTCCGCCACCAGCGCCTTGCCTAGCGCAAGCTGTTTTTCGGTAGAGGGACAGCTCTCAGAAAACTCGTCAGACTGGGTATCATAGCTTACATAGCGCAAAAAACGCTCCAAAACCGTGTTCATAATGAACCTCCTAAAAAACTGTGCCGCCGCAAATGCGGCGGCACAAGCCATTTATGATTACTGTGCAGCCTTGACCAGCTCTGCGGTGTCGCGAGCGATCATCAGCTCTTCGTTGGTGGGAACAACCCAGACCTGCACCTTGGAATCGGGGGTGGAGATCAAAGCTTCCTTGCCACGAACGTTGTTCTTCTCGGGGTCGATCTTGATGCCCAGGTAGCCCAGGTACTCGCAGATCGCCGCACGGTTGGAAATACCGTTCTCGCCAACACCGGCGGTGAAGGTCAGAACATCGATGCCGTTCAGAGCAGCAGCGTAAGCGCCAACATACTTAGCAACCTCGTAAGCGAACTTGTCCAGAGCCAGCTGGCAAGCCTCGTCGCCCTTCTTTGCGCCGTCTTCCAGATCACGGAAGTCAGAAGAAACACCGGAAACGCCCAGAACGCCGGACTTCTTGTTCAGCATGTTCAGGCAGTCATCCACGCTCATGTTGTACTTGTTGCAGATGAACTGCACAACACCGGCATCGATATCGCCGGAACGAGTACCCATGGGAACACCTGCCAAGGGAGTCAGACCCATGGTGGTATCCTGGCACTTGCCGTCCTTGATAGCTGCCATGGAAGAGCCGTTGCCCAGGTGGCAGTTGACCATCTTGAACTCAGTCTTGCCAACCAGCTCAGCGGTACGCAGAGCCACATACTTGTGAGAAGTGCCGTGGAAGCCGTAACGACGGATGTCGTCATTCTCGTAGTACTCGGTGGGGATTGCGTAACGGTAAGCCTTAGCAGGCATGGTCATGTGGAATGCGGTGTCGAACACAGCAACCTGGGGAGTCTTGGGCATAACAGCCTGGCAAGCCTCGATACCCATCAGG
>JAZRQK010000025.1:0-17003 GCA_045649665.1 Faecousia sp.
GCGGTGGAGAAAATCTGGCTCTTACGGGTGGGGATGGTGGTGTTACGGTCGATCAGACGGGTGAACACGCCGCCCATGGTCTCAATACCCAGAGACAGGGGGGTAACGTCCAGCAGAACCACGTCCTTCACGTCGCCGGTAAGCACGCCGCCCTGAATAGCTGCGCCAACCGCTACGCACTCGTCGGGGTTGATACCCTTGAAGCCCTCGTTGCCGGTAATGCCCTTAACAGCCTCCTGCACCGCAGGGATACGGGTAGAGCCGCCAACCAGCAGCACCTTGTTCAGATCGCTTGCCTTCAGACCGGCATCGCTCATAGCCTGACGAACGGGCTTCATGGTGCGCTCCACCAGATCAGCAGTCAGCTCGTCGAACTTGGCACGGCTCAGAGAAACATCCAAGAGCTTAGGGCCGGTAGCGTCAGCGGTGATATAGGGCAGGTTGATCGCAGTGTTGGTCATGCCGGACAGCTCGATCTTTGCCTTTTCCGCTGCTTCCTTCAGACGCTGCATAGCCACCTTATCGTTAGAAAGGTCGATGCCCTCTGCCTTCTTGAACTCAGCAACCAGGTAGTCCATCACTCTCTGGTCGAAGCCGTCCCCGCCCAGACGGGTATCGCCGGCAGTTGCCAAAACTTCCACGATGCCGTCGCCGATCTCCAGAATGGAAACGTCGAAAGTACCGCCGCCCAGGTCATAGACCATGATCTTCTGCTCGTTTTCCTTGTCAAGACCGTAAGCCAGCGCAGCCGCAGTGGGCTCGTTGATAATACGCTTGACATCCAGACCGGCGATCTTGCCGGCATCCTTGGTTGCCTGACGCTGAGAGTCAGAGAAGTATGCAGGAACGGTGATAACTGCCTCGGTGACGGGCTGGCCCAGATAAGCCTCGGCATCTGCCTTCAGCTTCTGCAGCACCATAGCGCTGATCTCCTGGGGGGTGTAGTCCTTGCCGTCCACGTTGACCTTGTAGTTGTCGCCCATGTGGCGCTTGATAGAAGCGATGGTGCGATCGGCGTTGGTCACCGCCTGACGCTTTGCCACCTGACCGACCATACGCTCGCCGGTCTTGGAAAATGCAACAACGGAAGGTGTGGTGCGTGCGCCTTCAGCGTTGGCGATCACAACCGGCTCGCCGCCTTCCAGCACTGCAACACAAGAGTTGGTTGTACCCAAGTCAATACCAATAATCTTACCCATAATATAAATCCTCCTATATAATTGAAAGTTGTTAACAAGTTAATTTGCGACTTGCACCATGGCAAATCTTACGATTTTCTCACCCATCTTAAAACCTTTTTGGAACACCTGGGTGATGGTGTTTTCCTCTACGCCTTCTTCTTCGGTGTGCATCACTGCGTTGTGCAGGTTGGGGTCAAAGACATCTCCCTTTTCACCGTAGATCTCCACGCCCAGACTGTTAAAAATACTAATGAGCTGGGTCATGGTCATCTCCACGCCCTTTTTGTACGCCTCATCCTCTGTAGGCTGATTCAGCGCGCGCTCCAGATTATCATACACCGGCAGCAGCTTTTCGATGGCATCGGCTTTGCCGTTGCCGTAGGACGCTTCCTTTTCCTTTATGGTGCGCTTGCGGAAGTTATCGTAATCCGCCGCCAAACGCAGGTAACTGTCATGTTCTTCATTATATTTCTGCTCCCAGGGGTTTACCTCTACGGTTTCCTCTGCGGGCATTTCCACAGTTTCTTCTGCAGGTGTTTCCTCTGTCTTTTTTTTCTTAGCCACGATCATTCCTCCTCTTGGGCTTCAGCCGCCGGCAGCTGCATCTGTTCCGGTTTTGCAAACATCTTGGACAAGCTCTCTGCAAAATAGGAAAGTCTTGCGGTAACCTTGGCATAATCCATACGGGTCGGTCCTACCACACCGATCATGCCCTGCATGCCGTCGCCAATATCGAACTTTGTCATGACCACCGAGGTATCCTTCAGTTCCCGGGACACATTTTCCGGGCCCACCAGCACCTGTGTGCCGTTGGCATTCTGCATCACCGCCGGCAGATTTGCCAATGTTTCCTCGTCCAAGGTAGTCATCAGTCGCTGCGCTTTGTCCACATCCCGGTATTCCGGCTGTCCCAGCAGGCGCATCTGTCCGGCAACTGCCATGTTGGTGCTGCCCTGCTTGCTGAGCACATCTGCGGTAAACTCCATAATGACGGGCACAAGGCTTGATGCCGCGCCGGCGGAGTTCATCACACGCTCCAAAAGATCTGTGGAAAAGTCCTCGCTTTGCAAACCGGTCATGGTGGCATTGAGCACCGCCGCCAGAATTTTCAGATCACTGTCCGTCACATCCACCGGCAGCTTGATGAGCTTGTTCACCACTTCCTCGTTGGTTAACATAACTACCAAAATCACACTACCCGGACCCGCGCCGATCAGCTCAAACTGCTTAACGGTAGCGCCGGTATGACGGGCGGCAACGGAGATTGCCGGCAAGTCAGTGGCCTGGGATACCAGTTTTGCCACTTTCTCTACCATTTTATCCACACGCTGCATCTTTTCCTCGATGGCGATGTTGATGGACTTGGTCTCGTCCATGCTCAACCGGTAATCCATCATCAGCTCATCCACATACAACCGATAACCGGCTGCGGAGGGCACACGACCTGCGCTGGTATGGGGCTGCTCCAGATAACCCATGGTTGTCAGGTCTGCCATTTCGTTACGAATGGTGGCAGAGGAGTAAGCCATATCCGGTAATTCTGTGATCGCCTTGGAGCCTACCGGCTCTGCGGTGCGGATATACAGATCCACCACGCTGCGAAGCACTTTCTTTTTCCGTTCCGTCAGTTCCATGGAGCACCTCCTTTGGATTTTAGCACTCAGCGTCTTTGAGTGCTAAGCACACTATACTATAGAGTGCTAAAAATGTCAAGCATCATAAATATAAATTATTTTTGAACATGAGAATTTTTCGATATTTCGCAAAAAAATCTAAATTTTTAGATTTCTAGGATTGCATATTTCTTAAATTTGTGATATGCTATGTTCATACCGATATAAAAACACTGATTTCGAGAGGATAGAATCCATGGATCGCGTACAGCTTTTATGGGTGGCGCAAGGCCACACGCTGCCGGGCGCCGGTGTAAAAAATCACCGTCACCCCTATTATCACATGCTTTATATCACCGCCGGTCAGGCGCAGTTTTTGGTAGAGGGCGAGGAATACACCCTGCACCCGGGTCAGTGCCTGCTGATCCCCAAAAACGGCGACCACGCCTACTCCAACCCCAACGATACCCTGATGGAGTACATGGAAGTGAAGTTCTCCCTGCCCCAGGGTGTGTTGGAAACTGCCATCGCCAAATCCGGCACGATCATCTCGGATAACGCAATGATCGGCCCGCTGGTATCCCAGATCCTCCACGAGTTCTCTGACCTTGGCTCTTTGGCAGACGAGGCGGCGATCTCCTATCTGGTGACCATTCTGAACCTTTTGTGTCAGGACATGCGTTACGGCAAGAAGCCGAAATCCCGTTTTATCGACTCCACCGACTTCTCCTCTTTGTCCCAGCGGATCATTCAGTATCTGGAAAACCATTTCCACACCGATGTTTCCCTGGACGACCTGGCAGACTCTATTGATTATAATAAGAGCTATCTGTGCGTGGCATTCAAGCGGGATACGGGCATGACCATTCTGGACTGCCTGAACACCATTCGTATCCGCCGGGCGGCAGAGCTGATCGTCTACAGCGACCACAGCATTTCTCAAGTGGCTGCCCAGTGCGGCTTTGCCTCTGTGAGCCACTTCAACCGGGTATTTTTGAAATACGTCGGCACCACCCCCGGTCAGTGCCGCCGGGCGCACCCGGGCGATATTATGTTTGAGGATCCGGAAAAGGCAAATCCCTTGGAAGCGATCCCTAACCGGTTTATTTACAGCGTACTTGCTCATAAGCAGATTACGGTTGAAATGGCAATCAGCTTGTCCGACGATCAGGACGACGAGGAATAAGTTATAAATAAAAACCAGCATGCTGTATGTGATATGTACCCCCAATACTGGGTGTCCAGTATTGGGGGTACATATCATTGGCACGCCGGTTTTTATTTACGTCGCTCCGCATTTAATGGGTCAACTACTATGCTTTCGTAAGGGTTGACGATCACCGTGCGATAAGTGTGATAGATCACCATGCCCGGCTTGCCGCCGGGGATTGTTTTCACCTGTTTTACCGGTGTCACATCCACGGGAATATTTTTGCCGCCCTTGGTTTCGGCATAATACGCCGCCAGCTGGGCGGCCTGGGTCACCGTATCGTCGGTCGGGGTAGTACCGCCGCAGGAGATGATCACATGACAGCCGTGTACCTTTTGGGCATGAAGCCAAATATCGTCTTTTCTTGCCAGTCTGAAGGTGAGCTCGTCGTTCTGCCGGTTGTTTCTGCCCACATAGATGGGATAGCCGTCGGTAGATTCAAACCGCATAGGCGCAAGCCTCTGCTGCTTCATGCGCTTTTTACCGCTCTCCGCCCGGACATAGCCGCCCTCGGAAAGCTCCTGCCGGATCTCGGAAAGCTCCGCATCCGTCTGGGCTCTGTCCATCTCTTCCAAAACACTTTGCAGATAATTTAGCTCCGTTTCGCCCAAAGCGATCTGCTTTGTCAGCTCTTTTTCCGCATTTTTCATACGGGTGTAGTCTTTATAATACTTTGCCGCATTTTGCTGGGGCGACAAGGTTTCAGACAGGGGAATATCCACCGCTTTCATTTCCTCGTCATAGAAATCCTCTGCCTGCAAGATCTTTTGACCCTTGGTGATCCGGTGCAGATTGGCAGTGACGATGTCGCCCAACTGCCGCAGCCGCTCCCGGTCATAAGTGGCGGAAAGCTCCTTTTCCTGAATCGCCAGCTTCCGCTTCAACCGCTGGCAGTGGTTGGAAACGGTCTTGCGCAGCGCCTGACTTTTCTGATGCATAGCATCGTTTCTGTCCCGGGTAGCATAAAAGCTGTCCATCAGCGCCGTAAAGCTATCCGCCTGGCGGTAATCGCCGTACTGCCGAATGGGACAGAAAGCAAATTGCTTTGGCTCGCCGCCCTTTTCATAATAGTAGGGCGCCGGGCGCTGTAAATGCTCCCGGAAAAACAGCTGCAGCTTTTCCGCCGTTTCCCCGGGGGATACTTGCCCCACCCGGGCATCCGCATCGCCGGCGGCAAACAGCGCCGCCTCCCGGCACACCAAAGGCGACAAGCCGCCCAAAGTGTCCATCAGCCGATGCGCCAAAACATCTGCCCCGGGCACGGTGAGCAGGTTTACATAATCCACATCGCCGGTGGGGTCTTGCTTTGCAACAGCACCCGGTTGCTGATAGTTTAGACCGGGCAGTGCCGGGCGATTGCTCTCATCCAGACCCACCCGGCGCAAACAATCCAAAATCCGGTCGTTTCCGTCCAGCAGATACAGATTACATGTTCTGCCCATCAGCTCCACCACCAGATGGCGCTGACCCTGATCCCCCATTTCGTCAATGCAGGAAAAAGTAAAGCGCACCTGCCGCTCCATAGGCTGCTGTGTCACAGACAACAGCCGCCCACCGGACAAATGCTTGCGCAGCAGCATACAGAACATGGGCGGCTGCTCCGGATTTTCCGGATTGGTCGCGGTAAAATGCAGCCGGGGCGCAGCGGGGTTGGCACACAGCAGCAGCTTTTCCCGTCCGCCGTCACAGCGCAGCTGCAAAATCACCGTATCTCTGGACGGCTGGTGGATTTCCTCCACCCGGGCGCCAACGGCTTTCTCCCGAACTTCCTGCAGCACCGCCGCCATAAAAAACGCATCAAATGCCATAATTACTCCATCATCATTCCAAACAATTCATTTAACCGGTCTAATCTGCCCAACAGATACAGTGCGCCGAACAGTGTTTCCAAACCGGTAGCTTTTGCATACTCCAGCCGGCTAGCGGCTTTGGGGGCAGCGTGGGTGTGGGCATTCTTACCCCGGCGGAAAAATGCCAGCTCCTCCTGCGTGAGAAGCGGCTTGATCTTATCGGCAAATTTTGCTTGCGCTGCGGCATTGACCATCTCCACCGATGCCCGGTGCAGATTCAGAACAGTTTTCAGACCCGTGCTGCACAAATAGGTTCTGCACATCAGTTCAAAAACACCGTCACCCACGTGGGCAAGACCCAAATTTGATACCGCATTTACCTGCTCCACGGTCAGATTCATCGAAAAGAAATTATCCATAATCTCCCGCCCTTTCTTTCCTATATGGTAACAGATATATAAAGCGCTGTCAAACCCGGTTTTTGCTTGCAAAAAACAGCCATTTTTTCACCCTGCCCAAGAAAGGAAAAAATATTGAAAAATAAAGGCTTTTTTTATCCACAGATCTGTGGAAAAATGCTTGTATTTTTTCTCAAAATGTGGTAGAATTTACGGTGAAGAACTATGCTTATTTTTGGCACAAAAAATACAGTAAAGGAGCATGAATTTTATGTACTCATCCGCCTATGTCTGGGCCAAAATTATCAGCTATCTGGAAGAACGGCTCAGCTCTCTAAATATTTCCACCACCTTCGACGATGCAGAGGTCGTGGAACTGAACGAGGAGCAGCTGATCATCTATTCTCCCAACGAATTTCGCCGGGAAAATATCCAGCGCCGTTACACCTCTTACATTCAGGACGCACTGAAGGAGATTTTCAGTTCCGACGCAAAACTTCTGGTGTTTGGTGACGAGGAACTGGAAGCTTATCGCTCCCGTGGTCAGAACAAGACCGCTATGGACTTTAACCCCCAATTCTCTTTCGACACTTTTGTGGTCGGCCCTTCCAACCGTTTTGCCTACGGCGCAGCTACCGCTGTCAGCAATGCCCCGGGTCAGACCTATAACCCCTTGTTTCTCTACGGCCCTCCCGGTGTGGGTAAGACCCACCTGCTGTATGCGATTGCCAACGGCATCCGCAAGAACAATCCCAATGCCAACATCGTTTATATCAAGGGCGACCAATTTACCAACGAACTGATTTCCGCCATCCAGAGCGGTAAGAATATCGAATTCCGGAACAAATACCGGGAAGCGGATCTGTTCCTCATTGATGACATTCAGTTTATTGCCGGTAAGGAATCTACCCAGGAGGAATTTTTCCATACCTTCAACAAGCTCTACGAGGAGCATAAGCAGATCGTCATGACCTCCGACCGGAAGCCCAGTGACATGCTGACTTTGGAGGAGCGGCTGCGCACTCGTTTTGAATGGGGTCTGATTGCAGATATCCAACCCCCGGACTACGAAACCAGAATGGCGATCATTAAGAATAAAGCCAATTCTCTGGCGCTGGAATTGTCTGACGAGGTCTGCAACTATATTGCCAACAACGTGACCAACAACGTCCGGCAGATCGAGGGTACGGTGAAAAAGCTCCGTGCCTATGTGGATCTGAACGCAATGGAGCTGACTTTGGAAAATGTGACCCGTTCCATTTCCGATATGTTCAAGAGTGAGGGTAACGCTTTGCCCACCCCCAGCCTGATCATCAGCCAGGTCTGCAAATTCTACTCTATCGATAAGTCTGTGCTGTGCGGCACGCTGAAAAATAAGGGTACAGCCGAAGCACGGCAGGTAGCTATCTATCTGATCCGGAAGCTGACCAACCTCAGCACTCCGGATATTGGCAAGGAATTCAACCGTGATCACTCCACGGTGCTGCACTCCATCGCCAAAGTGGAGAACGCTCTTCAAAACGGCGATGTGAACCTGCAGAACCATATCCGTGACATCAACGCAAACATCAATTCCTGCCTATAATTTATCCACAGAGGCTGTGGAATGTGGAAAAATAAAATGTGGATAACTTCCCCGGAAATTTTCATTTTTATATTCTGTGGAAAAGTCTTATTTATCCACAATTTTTATGTGTACAAAAAATCCTTTATTTTCAACGGCAAATTCCACTTTTCCACATAAAAAAGCTCTACTGCTACCAATACTACCTAATTTTATAAAAAATATATATATTCTTTTATATTTACAGAAAAGGAGAAACCATTATGCGTTTTACTTGTGAAAAAAGCATGCTGGTGACCGGTTTGAACATCACCGGCAGAACCGTAGCGCAAAAAAGTGCGCTTTCTGCGATCGAAGGTATTTTGTGCTGCGCAGAGGAAGGTCTGACACTCACCGGTTTTAATATGGAAACTGCGATTATTTATCGTATCGATGCCGAGATCAGCGATCCGGGCAAGTGCATTTTGCCTGCCAAGCTGTTCGGTGACATTATCCGCCGTCTGCCGGAGGGTCCGGTGACTGTGGTGGTGGATGAAAACTATAAGGTTTCCATCCGGGCAGGCTATGCATCCTTTACTATTTCTGCCGAGCCTGCAGAGGATTATCCGGAGCTGCCGGATGTTTCCAGCGGCAGAAGTGTCCGCATCCCCCAGCTTGCGCTGAAGGATTTGATTGGCGGCACGATTTTCTCCGTTTCTGAAAATCAGGGCAGACCCATCCATACCGGTGTTAAATTTGAAGTAGAGGATGACGGAATTTCTGCTGTGGCAGTGGACGGCTTCCGTCTGGCTCGTCGTACCTATCATACGGAGGAAGCTGCCGGCCGGCACATGGCTTTTGTTGTGCCTGCCCAGGCTTTGAAAGAAGTAGAAAAAATTCTCACCGACAGCGATGAGGAGACTATTTTTGTACTGGGTACAAAGCACATTATGTTCCGTATTGGCGACGCTACCATTATCTGCCGTCTGCTGGAGGGCGATTTCCTGGATTGGCGCCGTGTTGTGCCGACCAACTGTCCTGTAAAGCTGGTTGCCAACGTTTTGGAGCTGGCTTCCGCCATTGAGCGTGTGGGTCTTATCGTTTCTGAAAAGTATAAGAGCCCCGTTCGCTGCGTGTTCTCTGATCAGGTATTGCTGCTGAAAACCAATACCACCATCGGCGCAGCAGAGGATCGCTGTTCCATCGCCGGCGACGGCAAGGAGCTGGAGATTGGCTTCAATGTTCGTTACCTGAGCGACGCTTTGCGTGCTGTTCCCAGCGAGGAAGTAGTTTTGGAGCTGACCAATGGTCTGAGCCCCATCGTCATGACCCCTGTTGACGAGAAGTATGACTTCTCTTACATGGTTTTGCCGGTGCGTATTGCAAACTAAAGAATATGAAAACACTGAAAATAAGCACGGAATTTATTAAACTGGAAGCTGCACTGAAATTTGCCAATGCTGCCGAATCCGGCGGTATGGCAAAAGCGGTGATCCAGGATGGATTGGTGAAAGTAAACGGTGAAGTCTGCACCATGCGTGGCAAAAAGCTTTATAATGGCGACCAGTTCACCTTTGAAAATGTCACCTATTTGATCAGTAATGAGAATTGAACATATAAAAGCGCAGAATTTTCGCAACTACGAAAATTTAGACTTAGATTTTGACCCCGGTGTGAATTTGATCGTGGGTCAAAATGCCCAGGGAAAAACCAATCTTTTGGAATCCATTGTCTACATGGGCAGCGGAAAAAGCTTCCGTACCCAAAAAACCGGCGAACTGGTACGGTTTGCAAGCGACTTTGCCGACTTAAGATGCGCTGTTTTTTCTCAGGAGAGAAAGCAGTCCTTGCGCTGGGTGCTGTTTCCCACCGCAAGACCCCGGCAGTTGTATCTTAACGGTGTCAAGAAAAAAGCCGCCGGTGAAATTTCCGGTGTGTTGCAAACTGTCTTGTTCTGTCCGGAAGATCTGATGGTACTCAAAGCCGGTGCATCAGCCCGGCGGCGGCTGGGCGACCAAGCGTTATGTCAACTGCGCCCCAACTATGAAGCCGCTCTGGCAGAATACAATCGTATTATAGAACAGAAAAACCGGATTTTGAAAGATCGGTACGAAAATCCCGGACTTTTGGAAATTCTGCCGGAGTATAATACCCGGCTGTGTCAGGTAGGCGCACTGCTGATTTCCTACCGTGCAAGGTTTTTTGAGGGACTGGGAAAAGCGGCTTCTAAATTTCACGGACTGTTTTCCGGCGGCGCAGAGGAATTTTCTTTGGAATACAAAACGGTTTCCACGGTAAAAGACCCCTTTGCCCCGGTGGATGTGCTGGTGCAGGATCTGCAGGCGCATCTGGAAAGCCATTACCGCGCGGAATTGGAAAGCGCCCAATGTCTGACCGGCCCCCATAAGGATGATTTTGATGTGACTTTGTCCGGTCTGCAGATCAAAGCCTTTGGCTCTCAGGGTCAGACCCGGACAGCAGCCATTAGTCTGAAGCTTGCCCAGCGGGAACTGATGGCGAATCAGTCCGGAGAAATACCGGTTCTGCTGCTGGACGATGTTTTGTCTGAACTTGACCCAAAACGGCAGGACTTTGTATTAAATCAGATAACCGACGGGCAGGTATTTATCACCTGCTGTGAGCCGGAAAAATTCACCCAATTAGGAAAGACCATAGAAATTAAAAGTGGCAACGTACTTTGAGGAGTAATGCATTATGTCTGAAGAAACGAAAGTAACACAAGAATACGGCGGTGAACAAATTCAGGTTTTGGAAGGCCTGGAAGCTGTCCGGAAAAGACCCGGTATGTATATCGGCTCTACTTCCTCCAGCGGTCTGCATCATCTGGTGTATGAAATCGTGGATAATTCCATCGACGAGGCGCTGGCAGGCTACTGTAAGAATATCACCGTTACCATCAATAAGGGAAATTCCATCACCGTTACCGACGATGGCCGTGGCATCCCCGTGGATATCCAGCCCCAGACCGGCAAGCCGGCGCTGGAGGTTGTATTTACGGTGCTCCATGCCGGCGGTAAATTCGGCGGCGGCGGTTATAAGGTCTCCGGCGGTCTGCACGGCGTTGGCGCATCTGTGGTTAATGCATTGTCTGAATGGCTGGAAGTCCGTGTCCATAAAAACGGCAAGATCCATCAGATGAAGTTTGCCCGTGGTCATATCACCCAGGAAATGACCATTATCGGCAACACGGACAAAACCGGTACAGAGGTCACCTTCCAGCCCGACCCGGAGATGTTCGACGATGTGATCTACGATTATGAGACCCTGCATACCCGTATGCGGGAAAAGGCATTCCTCACTGCCGGTCTTTCCATTTCCATCACCGACGACCGTGGCGACGAGCCGGTGGGCGAAACTATGTGCTATGAGGGCGGTATTCGGGAGTTTGTCACTTGGTGCAACCGGAACAAGACCCCCATTCACAACGATGTAATATACATGAGCGGCACCAAGGACGAAGCCTCTGCCGAGATTGCTGTGCAGTATAACGACGGCTTTAATGAGTTTATGCTGTTCTTTGCCAACGAGGTCAACACCCCGGAAGGCGGTATGCACGAAACCGGCTTTAAGACCGCTCTGACCCGTGTGCTGAACGCATACGGCACCAAAAACGGCATTATCAAGGGTGACGACAAGGTCTCCGGCGAGGACTGCCGTGAGGGTATTACTGCCATTATTTCCGTAAAGCTCACCGATGCCCAGTTTGAAGGTCAGACCAAGGCAAAGCTGGGTAATGCCTACATCAGCACCTTGGTGCAGCAGGTGGTGGGCGACCAGCTGGCTACCTATTTTGAGGAGCATCCCCAGACCGCCAAGATCATTCTGGAAAAGGCAATGATGGCAAACCGGGCAAGAGAAGCCGCCCGGAAAGCAAGAGAAAATGCCCGCCGCAAGACCGGCCTGGAATCCGGCGGTATGCCCGATAAGCTGCAGGACTGCAACGAGAAAGACCCCAGCCTCTGCGAATTGTACATCGTCGAGGGTGACTCCGCTGCCGGCTCTGCCATTCAGGGCAGAGATTCCCGTTTCCAGGCAATTTTGGCCATGTGGGGTAAGATGCTCAACGTGGAAAAGGCCAGAATGGACAAGGTCTACAGCAACGAAAAGTTAAGTCCTCTGATTACCGCATTGGGCGGTGGTATCGGCGAGGACTTTGATGTGGAAAAGCTGCGCTACCATAAAATCGTTATCATGTCCGATGCGGACGTGGACGGTGCGCATATTCGTACCCTACTTTTGACCTTCTTCTTCCGCTATATGCGTCCGCTGATCGAAAACGGCTTTATCTACTCCGCTGTGCCGCCGCTTTACAAGTTAAAGCGTGGCAAGACCGAGCGTGTGGCATATTCCGACGAGCAGAGAGATCTGGTTTCCGCCGAAATGCGTGGCGAAAGCAATGCAAAAATCGAGATTTCCCGGTTTAAGGGCCTTGGTGAAATGGACCCCCACGAGCTGTGGGAGACCACCATGGACCCCAAGACCCGTACGCTGCGCCGCATCACTTTGGAGGATGCCCGCCGCGCCGACGAGATCTTTACCGTTCTCATGGGCGAGCAGGTCGAGCCTCGTAAGGAATGGATCGAGCGAAACGCTAAGTATGCAATCAATATTGACATATAAGGAGGTGACACATAATGGCAAAGCATAATCGTGATTATAAGCCGGAGGATATTCTGTTTCCGGATCAGGTGATCACCACATCCAATCTGGTGGATGAAATGGAGCGATCCTATATTGAATACGCCATGAGTGTCATCGTTGGCCGTGCGCTTCCCGACGTCCGTGACGGTCTGAAGCCTGTCCACCGCCGTATTTTGTACACCATGTACGAATCCGGTCTGACCTCTGACAAGCCTTTCAAGAAATCCGCTACCTGCGTGGGTGATGTGCTTGGTAAGTACCATCCCCACGGCGACGGTTCTGTTTACGATGCAATGGTGCGTCTGGCGCAGAATTTCTCCATGCGTTACGTGCTGGTAGACGGCCACGGTAACTTCGGTGATGTTGATGGCAACCCTGCCGCTGCTTACCGTTATACCGAGGCAAGAATGAGTAAGCTATCCAATCAGATGCTCCGTGACATCGATAAGGATACCGTCAACTGGGATCCCAACTTCGACGAGTCCCGGGAAGAGCCCCGGGTGCTGCCCAGCCGTTTCCCCAACTTGTTGGTCAACGGCTCTACCGGTATCGCCGTTGGTATGGCGACCAATATCCCGCCCCATAATCTGACGGAAGTGATCAATACCTGCGTGGCAGTGCTGGACGATCCGGAGATCACCATGGCAGACATGATGGAGCATATCTCCGGCCCGGACTTCCCCACCGGCGGTATTATCATGGGTCGCAGCGGTATCCGTGCCGCTTATGCCACCGGCCGTGGCAAGGTAGTCGTCCGTGCCCGTACCGACTTTGAAACATTTGCCAATGACCGTACCCGCATTATCGTTTCCGAGCTGCCCTATCAGGTCAACAAGCGTGAACTGATCAAGAAAATTGCGGAGCAGGTCAAGGATAAGAAAATTGAGGGCATTTCCGACCTGCGTGACGAAACCGACCGTAACGGTATGCGTATCGTCATCGAGCTGAAAAAAGATAGTAACCCCCAGGTTGTGCTGAACAATCTGTTCAAGCAGACATCTTTGCAGTCCAGCTTTGGTATCATTATGCTGGCGCTGGTGGACGATCAGAAGCAGCCTCGCATTCTGTCCCTGCGGCAGATCATCGACGAGTACCTGAACTTCCAGATGGAAGTGCTGACCCGTCGTACCCAGTACGATCTGCGTAAGGCGCAGGAGCGCGCCCATCTGTTGGAGGGTCTGCTGATCGCTCAGGATAATATCGACGAGGTTATCCGCATTATCCGCTCTGCCTACGACGATGCCAAGGAAAAGCTGATGGAGCGCTTTGGTCTGACCGATGTGCAGGCGCAGGCGATTTTGGATATGCGCCTGAAAGCGCTGCAAGGTCTGGATCGTGAAAAGCTGCAGGCAGAATTTGACGAACTGCAGGTCAAGATCGCATATTACAATGAACTGCTGGCTGACCCGGTGAAGCTGCAGGGTGTTCTGCGTGAGGAGCTCATCGAGATCCGGGACAAGTTCGGCGACGAGCGCAAGACCGAGATCCAGGAGATCGAGGACGAGATCGACATCGAGGACCTGATCGAGGAGGAGCAGTGTGTATTCACCATCTCCAATCATGGCTATGTTAAGCGCATGCCCGTGGATACCTACCGCACCCAGGCCCGTGGCGGCAGAGGTGTTAATGCCCAGAATCTGAAGGACGACGACTACGTCAAGAGTCTGTATGTGGCATCTACCCACGATCATGTTTTGTTCTTTACCGACAAGGGCAAGGTACACCACCGCAAGGGCTATCAGATCCCCGAGGCAAGCCGTACCGCCCGTGGCACTGCTATGGTCAATATTCTGCCCTTGGAGCAGGACGAAAAGGTCACAGCAACGGTGATCACCCGTGAATTTGTGGAGGGCGAATACCTGGTAATGGTCACCCGCAAGGGTACTGTCAAGCGCCTGCCCTTCATTGCCCTGAACACCCGTCGCCGTACCGGCATCCGTGCCATCACCCTGGAGGAGGGCGACCAGCTGATCAATGTGATCCGTACCACCGGTGACGATAACATTATTTTGGCTTCTGCCCACGGCATGGCGATCTGCTTCAACGAGAACGACGTTCGTCCCATGGGTCGTGACGCTGCCGGCGTTCGTGGTATTATGTTAACCGGCAAGGACTATGTGATCGGCGCAGTTAAGGCAGAGGAGGGTACTACCCTGCTGACTGTCACTGAAAACGGCTTCGGCAAGCGTACAGAGCTGACCGAGTACCTGCGTACCGGTCCCAACGGCGAAAAAGTTGCCCAGAGCCGTGGCGGCAAGGGTCTGAAAAACTACAATATCACCGATAAGACCGGCATCGTAGCCGGCTGCTGTCTGGTCAGCGATAACGACGATGTAATGCTGATCGAGAACGGCGGTGTGATCATCCGTGTGCCTGCAAGCAGCATCAATGTGTATAAGCGTGATGTGCAGGGCGTTATTATCATGCGTATCGAGGAGGGCAACAAGCTGGTATCCGTAGAGCGTGTTGCCGCAGAGGAGCAGGAGGAAGCTGAGGTTTGAAAACCGTAACGCTGTACACCGACGGCGCTTGTTCCGGCAATCCCGGACCCGGCGGATGGGGTGCGATCTTAGAGTACAAAGGGCACGAAAAAGAGATGTCCGGCGGCGAGGAAAGCACAACCAATAACCGTATGGAGCTGACGGCGGTGATCGAGGGTCTGAAAGCGCTGAAAGAGCCTTGCTGTGTGGCGCTTTATTCCGATTCCAAGTATGTGATCGACGGTCTTTCCAAAGGCTGGGCATCAAGCTGGCAGAAAAACGGCTGGAAAAAGGCGGACAAAAAGCCGGCGCTGAACCCGGACTTATGGGAAACCCTGCTGGAACTGACCCGGCAGCATGAAATGCAGTATTTCTGGGTCAAAGGCCACGCAGAGAACCCAAAAAACAACCGCTGCGACGAACTCGCCGTCGCCGAAAGCAAAAAATATCAGCAATAGGAGCGCAGCGACGCGGCAATCCCCATTTTAAGAAGGACAAGGGGTGCATAATTTGTACATTTCGATCGGTAATGATTTTTCCGTGCGGGAATCGTCACTCATTGGCATTTTCGATATGGACAACACCACGACCTCCAAGCGGACCCGGGAATTTCTCGCTGCTGCGGAAAAGGACGGACAGGTAGTCCCCTGCGACGATCTGCCCAAAGCCTTTGTGCTAACCGGAGAATATGGCATGAATCGGGTGTACCTGACGGCGCTGTCCTCCGCAACGCTGGAAAAAAGAATCAAATAAACCTACTGAAAAGAACCTGCCATGCAGGTTCTTTTCTTATATATTTTGCATAATAAAAACGCTAATCTTGCAAAAAAGCGGACGAAACCCGGCAAAAAACCGATTTTGCAAGAAAAAAGTTACTGAAATCGGGTTGCAATTTGCATTTATTTCCTGTATTATATACTAGATTATCAATATGAAAGAGGTTAAAATTATGGCAAAACTGGATTTAACAAAGTACGGCATCTCCGGTACTACCGAGATCATCCATAACCCCTCCTACGAAGCACTGTTCGAGGCGGAGATGGACCCTGCACTGGAAGGCTACGAAAAGGGCCGTGTCAGCGAGCTGGGCGCCGTGAACGTGATGACCGGTATCTACACCGGCCGTTCCCCCAAAGATAAGTTCATCGTTATGGACGAAAACTCCAAGGACACCGTGTGGTGGACTTCTCAGGAGTTCGCCAACGATAACCACCCCATGAGCGAGACCACCTGGGCAGCTGTTAAGGAGCTGGCCATGAAGGAGCTGTCCGGCAAGAAGCTGTACGTAGTGGATGCATTCTGCGGCGCAAACGCTGACACCCGTATGAACGTTCGTTTCATCGTGGAGGTGGCATGGCAGGCACACTTCATTAAGAACATGTTCATCGCTCCCTCTGCAGAGGAGCTGGAAAACTTCGAGCCTGACTTCGTGGTTTACAACGCATCCAAGGCAAAGGTTGAGAATTTCAAGGAGCTGGGTCTGAACTCCGAGACCTGCGTAGCCTTCAACATCACCTCCCGTGAGCAGGTCATTCTGAACACCTGGTACGGCGGCGAGATGAAGAAGGGTATGTTCTCCATGATGAACTACTACCTGCCCCTGAAGGGTATCGCTTCCATGCACTGCTCCGCCAACACCGATATGAACGGCGAGAACACCGCTCTGTTCTTTGGTCTGTCCGGTACCGGCAAGACCACTCTGTCTACCGACCCCAAGCGTCTGTTGATCGGTGACGACGAGCACGGCTGGGACGACAACGGCGTGTTCAACTTCGAGGGCGGCTGCTATGCAAAGGTTATCAACCTGGACCCCGAGTCCGAGCCCGATATCTACAGAGCTATCAAGCGCAACGCGCTGCTGGAGAATGTGACTGTGGCAGAGGACGGCAAGTGCGACTTCGCTGACGACTCCGTCACCGAGAACACCCGTGTTTCCTACCCCATCACCCACATCAAGAACATTGTTCGTCCCGTTTCCGCAGCTCCCGCTGCCAAGAACGTGATCTTCCTGTCTGCTGACGCTTTCGGCGTGCTGCCTCCCGTGTCTATCCTGACTCCCGAGCAGGCGCAGTACTACTTCCTGTCCGGCTTCACCGCAAAGCTGGCCGGCACCGAGCGTGGCATCA
>JAZRQK010000026.1:0-29600 GCA_045649665.1 Faecousia sp.
AAAGACGACGCTTGTGTGTCAGCTCGGCCAGGGGGTTATTCTGGTCCATGAACTGGCTGAGGGGGGAGGAACCGAAGAACTCCTTGACAGCAGCAGTTACAGGACGGATGTTAACGAGGGACTGGGGTGTGACGATGTCCAGATCCTGAATGGTCATGCGCTCGCGGATGACGCGCTCCATACGGCTGAAACCGATACGGAACTGGTCCTGGAGCAGTTCACCTACGCTTCTCATGCGGCGGTTGCCGAGATGGTCGATATCGTCAGCGGTACCGATGCCGTTTGCAAGGCAGTTGAGGTAGTTGAGGGAAGCGAAGATATCGTCAAGGATAACGTGCTTGGGAACGAGCTTGTCCATGTTATCGCGGATAGCTTCCTTGAGTTCCTCGCCGGAGTACTGCTCGATGAGCTGGTTGAGGATGATAGCGCGTACCTTTTCCTTAACGCCGAGTTCGGCGGGATCGAAGTCAACAAAGCGAGCCATGTCCACCATGTTGTTGGACAGGACGACCACCTTCTTGTCGCCCACCTTCACGGTCACGGAGTTGACACCCTTTGCGCTGAGCTCACGGGCAAGCTCACGGCTGATGATCTCGCCGGGCATTACCAGGATCTCACCGGTCATGGGATCGGCAACAGGCTCAGCCACCTCCTGACCGGAGATACGGCTGCAGATGTCCATCTTCTTATTGAACTTGTAGCGGCCAACGGTGCTCACATCATAACGGTGGGCATCGAACAGCAGACCCTCCAGGTGCGCGATGGCGGTCTCAACTGTGGGAGGTTCACCGGGACGCAGCCGACGGTAGATCTCCAGCAGGCCTTCCTCTCTGGTCTTGAAGGTGTCCTTCTCCAGAGTTGCCAGAATACGGGGATCCTCACCGAACATAGCCTTGATCTGCTCATCGGTCTCCACACCCAGTGCGCGGATCAGACAAGTAATGGGCAGCTTGCGGTTCTTATCGATACGAACCCAGAAAACATCGCTCAGGTCGGTCTCATACTCCAACCATGCGCCACGGTAAGGAATCACCGTCGCGGTATAGGTATGCTGATCGGACTTGTCCACCTCGTGGCCATAGTACATGCCGGGAGAACGAACGATCTGAGAAACAATAACACGCTCAGCGCCGTTGATCACAAAGGTGCCGCCATTGGTCATAATGGGGAAGTCACCCATGAAAATTTCTTGTTCCTTGATCTCCTCGGTCTCGGTGTTGCGCAGACGCACGCGAACCTTGATCGGCTTTGCGTAGGTAGCGTCACGCTCCTTGCACTCCTCGATGGTGTACTTGGGCTTATCCTCCATGGTGTAATCCAGGAAGCTCAGCTCCAGCTTGCCGGAGAAATCCGTAATTGTGCCAACATCCTTAAAGACCTCGCGCAGGCCTTCATCCAGGAACCACTGGTAGGAGTCCTTCTGGATCTTCAGCATGTTGGGCATTTTCAGGATCTCTTCGTACTTTGCGTAGGACTTACGCAGGGTCTTTCCGAACAATTCGTCCCTGACCATTGCCATATAGATCATCACAGCCTTTCTTTCGGCTTTCGCCGGAATCATGTGTTGCTTACTTGATACGCACGGTTGCGTTGCAGTTAATATTAAACTTTTGCTTGACAACCGATACGCTCTGTGGTAGAATGCCGGTACAAGGGGAAATTTGTGAAATGGGCATACTATCACAGTATAGGGTATCATTCTACCACATTCTTCCTTTCGTGTCAAGCATATTTTTTGAACGGTGTCGGGATTTTGTCCCGGCTTTTTTATTTCTGTTTTTATCATAAATCGTATATCGTCGGCAGTAATATCGCCCGGGTTCCGCAATTTGGAATCCGGGCGCTTCTCTTACCTTATATTCTCTTACCTTATATTCTCTTATCTTATATTCTCTTACCTTCTCTTACCTTACCTTAGGAATCCAAACGGATTCCACCGGGATTCTAAAAAAAGACTGCCAAAAGCCTTGGCAGTCTTTCCTTGTTATATAATGTTTCTTTTTTTCAGTTCCGGTTCTTGCCGGTAGAATTGGTTGGCTATAATTTTGCAGATCAGTCCGGCGTCGATCATCTGACGAATCTTATCCGGTGTGACCCACATAGCTGCATCGGTCTCCCCTTTTTGCAGCTGGATCTGCTCCACGGGGATATCCCGCTTCAAACAGTAAAAATCATAAAACGCCGACTTATCCCTGCCGCTGCAGAGCAAAGAAAACTCCTCCGGCTGAGCGACGATGCCCGTCTCCTCACGCAATTCCCGGACGATGGCCTGCAAACTGGTCTCCCCCGCCTGGGCTGCGCCGCCGGAATTCTCCCAAGTGCCGGCAAAGCTTTTCTCCGGGGCACGGCGGGTCAGCAATACATTACCGTGACCGTCATAGACCCATACGCAAACTACCAAGCCGTACTCCCCTTTTCTCCAGGGTGTGCCACGGACATGGGTGCGGCCGGTCAGATTTCTGTCTTTATCGTAAATATCGTTGATTTCCATTATTCCTCTTCCAAACTCTTGCACTGGTCACGGTAGGCGCTGTCCTCGGGACTTACCACATCCGCCTCGCTTTGGTATCTGCCCACCACTTTGGCAGCAAGTTCCACCGGCAGCAGCGTACCTGCGCCGGCAACGCAGCCGCCGGGGCAAGCCATGCCCTCCAGCAGATAGCCGTCATATTTTCCGGCTTTGGCAAGGGTCATCAGCTTGCGGCACTCCCGCAGACCCTCCGCCCGGGCGGTTTTGACCTCCCGTTCCGGCTCAGTCTTGTGGATCATCCGCTCCACTGCGCCGGCAACACCGCCGGACACCGCAAAGCCTCTGCCAGCTGCCGAGCCTTCATTCAGATCGTACATGGGTTCGATGGTCTCAAAGTCGATCTCCTTTGCCTCGAACATACCCTGCAGTTCCTCAAAGGTCAGCACAAAGTCCACATCGGAGCGAATGTCCGCCCGGATCGCCTCCAGCTTTTTTGCAGCGCAAGGACCTACAAACACCACCTTGCAGCCGGGGTATTTCTTTTTCATCAGCCGGGCGGTAAAGACCATAGGAGTCAGGGTCATGGAGATCTTGTCCGTTTCACCGGGGAATAGCTTGTGGATCATAGAGTGCCACGCCGGACAACAGGAAGTCGCCATATAGTTCTGCTTCTGCGGAACTTTCTCCAAAAAGTCCTTTGCTTCCTCGATGGTACAAAGGTCTGCGCCCACCGCCACTTCCACGATCCGGGCAAAGCCCAGCTGCTTCATAGCGGCGATAAACTTGCCGGGTGTGGAATGCTTACCAAACTGACCGATAAATGCCGGGGCGACGATAGCAATGACCTTATCGCCCTGCAAAATGGACTGGATCACCTGGAATATCTGACCCTTATCCACAATGGCGCCAAAGGGGCAGCTGACCAGACACTGACCGCAAGCTACGCACTTATCCTGATTGATCGTCGCTTTACCGTGTTCGTCAGAAACGATGGCATCCATACCACAAGCCGCCTGACAAGGACGCTCCAGATGGACAATCGCATTATAGGGGCAAGCCTTGGCGCACTTACCACAGCGGATGCACTTGTCAAGGTCGATATAGGAGCGGTTATTCCGAAAAGAAATCGCATCCTTGGGACAGACCTTTTGGCAGGATGCCGCCAAGCAGTTCTGACAGTAGTTGCTGACCTTATACTGATTGGTGGGGCAAGCATGGCAGGCATAGGGAATAATATTGATCAGCGGCGGCTTATAATACTGCTCCGCCACAGCCGCTTCGTCCATGCCCTCGGTCATCAAGTGCCGGGTCTGAATGGGACGCATATTCAAGCCCATAGCCAACCGCACACGCTCACTGGCGATAGCACGCTCCAAAAACACCGATTCCCGGTGCATAGGCTGGTCGCCGGGTACAATGATATAAGGCAGCTCATCCACGCCCTCATATCCCTTGCCGGAATATGCCATGCGAGCTACCTCGGTAAACACATTTTTGCGAATATCCGTAATCAAAGAAGGAATACCACGCATAAGAATTCTCCTTGTTACTTTCTTTTGTTTTATTATAGCAACCGGCGCCACTTCCGTCAAGGCAACCCGACAAAATGGAGAAAATTACATAGACACAAAAAGAACCGACCGCATAGGTCGGTTCTTTTTGTGTGGTCCGGATGACAGGATTCGAACCTGCGGCATCTTGCTCCCAAAGCAAGCGCTCTACCAAACTGAGCCACATCCGGTTACTGGGTTATTATATATGTTACTTGCTAAAAAAGCAATCACAAATTGCAACCAGCGAAAAAATCCGCAAACGATTATATCCCGGTTTTGATTGCTCCATATTTATGGGAAAATGTCAAAAAATATCCCCCGGGGAGGCTTACGCGCCCGGGGCAGCAGCGTTATAATACCAACAGAAAGTTTCCTGCGAGAGAAAAAGGATGTGCCAAATATGAAAAAATTGCTTGTTTGTATGCTGGTTGCCGCCCTGCTTTTGAGCATCACCGCCTGCGGCGGTAAAAAAGATAACAGCTCCACCCTGGTCTACAGCTCCGGCGATTACGATTCCATCAATCCCATTATGAATGAGCACTGTGAGATCAAGCATCTTTTGTTTGACTCTCTTGTAAAGCTGGACAACAACGGCAACCCCGTGGCAAGCCTGGCGGAAAGCTGGGGCTATGACGAGGCCACCATGACCTACACCTTCCAGCTGCGCAGCGATGTGAAGTGGCACGACGGCGAAGCCTTTACCGCTGAGGATGTAAAGTTCACCATCGAAGCCATTATGGATCCGGACAACGGCTCTGAAAATTATCCCAACTACATTGAGATCGGCGAAATTCAGGTTATTTCTGATACACAGATCGCATTTGTTCTGACAGAGCCCAACTACGCATTTTTAGACTATATGACCATGTCCATTCTCCCCCAGCACAAGCTGGAGGGCGAGGACATGTGGGAGTCCGACTACTTCAAGAATCCCATCGGCACCGGCCCGTACAAGCTGGAAAGCTGGGACGAGGGTCAGGCAATCACTTTGGTAAAAAATGCCGACTACTTTGACGGCGCCGCCAAGATCGATACCATCATCTTTAAGATCGTCACCGACGACAGCGCTAAGGCGCTGCAGCTGAAAGAGGGTACGCTGGACTTGGCACAGGTCACCCCCAAGGATGCCCAGAGTTTCCAGGATGCAGAAAACCTGACCGTTTATGATATGGCAACTGCCGATTACCGTGGTATTCTTTATAACTTCTGGAACGAGTACTGGCAGAAAAACGGCGACCTGATCCCCGCAATCAGCTACTGCATTGACCGGCAAGCAATCGTTGACGCTGTCCTGCTGGGCGAAGGCTTTGTGGCATACTCCCCCATCCAGCTCAACGAGTATAACTACGATGGTGTTGAAAAATACGACTACGATTTGACTAAGGCAGAGGCTGCGTTCATCGCCGCCGGCTGTGAAAAGGACGCAGAGGGCTTCTGGTGCAGAGACGGTCAGCGGATCGCCTTTACCATCAACGCAACCCCCGGCGACCAAGTCCGTATCGATATGGCGCAGATCGCAGCCCAGCAGCTGCGGCAGGCCGGCTTGGATGTAAAGGCCGATGTGCCTGCCAACGGCATTGACTGGGGCGGACAAGAGTGCTGCATCATCGGCTGGGGTTCTCCCTACGATGCCGACGATCACACTTACAAGGTCTTTGGCACAGACGCCGGCGCCAACTACTCCGGCTATTCCAACACAGAAGTTGACCAGTGGCTGAAAAAGGCTCGTCAGACCAATGATGCAGATGCGCGCGCTGAGTACTACAAGCAGTTCCAGATCGCCATGGCATCCGCGCCTGCTTACACCTATTTGTGCTACATCGACGCTATGTTCATCGCCGACTCGGGCATCCAGGGTATCGACCCCCAGACCGTTTTGGGTCACCACGGTGTTGGCATTTTCTGGAATGTCACCCAGTGGACGATCAACTAAAAAACCATAAGGGGCTGGACTCCAGCCCCTTATTCGCCATTTTTACAGACAGGATTTTTTGCCTATGCAACCGTTACTGAAAATCGAAAATTTGTCTGTGGGGATCGCTTCCTCTGCAGGAAAAGTACAAGCCGTCCGGGATGTGAGTTTTGAATTGCATCCCGGCGAAGTACTTGCCATTGTAGGCGAATCCGGTTGTGGGAAAAGTATGCTCTGCAAGTCGCTGATGAAGCTGCTGCCCAAGTCCGCAAAGATCGAAAGCGGAAAAATCATTGCAAACGGCGCAGACATTACCCGCTACTCGGAAAAGGATATGCGCAAGCTCCGGGGCAAGCTGTTTTCCTTTGTTTTTCAGGACCCTATGACTGCCCTGAACCCCACCGTTCCCATCGGTAAACAGATCGCCGAGGCAGTCTTGGCTCATCAGCCGAAACTTTCAAAGGCAGAAGTCTATGACCGGGTCATTAGCCTGATGGAACTGGTGGGCATCGAGCAGCCCCATGAGCGGTACAAGCTGTACCCCTATAATTTCTCCGGCGGTATGCGCCAGCGCAGCGTTATGGCTATCGCACTGGCATCCGACCCCATGATTTTGCTGGCAGACGAGCCGACCACTGCGCTGGATGTGACCATTCAGGCGCAGATTTTGGACCTATTAAAAGACATTCAGAAAAAGCTGGGTACTGCCACCATTTTGGTGTCCCACGATCTGGGTGTGGTTGCCCGGGCGGCTGACCGGGTGGCCATTATGTATGCCGGCAAAATTGTGGAGATCGGCACCGCCGAGGAAGTGTACTATGACCCCCGGCATCCCTATACATGGGCGCTGCTGCAATCTTTGCCGGCGCTGAACAAGGGCAAAGCCGAGCTGAAAACCATTCCCGGCATGCCCCCTACCCTTATTGACCCGCCGGCAGGCGACGCTTTTGCCTGCCGCAACGAATTTGCCTTGGAGATCGACTATCACCAAGCGCCGCCTATGTTCCAAATCACCGACACCCACTATGCGGCTACATGGCTTTTAGACCCCAGAGCGCCGAAGGTAGAATCACCGATTGGAGGGAAAGACCATGTCTGAGATCTTATTGGATATCCGCAACCTTTCCCATGTATTCAAGCTGGGCAAACATGCCACGGTCAAAGCGGTGGACAATGTATCCTTTCAGATGCGCAAAGGCGAGATTTTCGGTCTGGTGGGTGAATCCGGCTCGGGAAAATCCACCGTTGCCCGGTGCATTATGAACATCTACCGCCCCACCGGCGGAAATATCCTATATAACGGCATCGATGTGTGCAACAGGCAAGAATATCGCCGGCATCACAAGCTGTTGGAGTCTGCCCGGCAGATCATTTTCCAGGACTCCACCTCCAGTCTGAACCAGCGCATGACCATCGCCGACATTATCGCCGAGCCTATGCATATCCACCGGATAAAGCCACCCAGAGAAACCCTCCGGGCAGAGGCAGAATTCCAGCTCAGCTATGTGGGTATGGACGGCAGCTATCTGGACAAGCATCCCGGCGAGCTTTCCGGCGGTCAGCGGCAAAGAGTTGCCATCGCCAGAGCCTTGTCCATGGAGCCGGAACTGTTGGTGGCGGACGAACCCATCGCCTCTTTGGATGTGTCCATTCAGGCGCAGATCGTCAATCTATTTAAGCATTGCAACGCCGACCATGGGTGCAGTATTCTCTTTATCGCCCACGACCTTTCCATGGTGGAATATCTGTGCCACCGGGTGGGTGTGATGTACCGGGGCAAGCTGGTGGAGCTGGCACCTACGGCGGAGCTTTACGCTAACCCCCAACACCCCTACACCAAGGCGCTGCTGTCTGCCATTCCCCTGCCCGACCCTATCGCCGAGCGCAACCGGCAGCGGGTAGATTTTGACCGGCAGGACTTTTGCAAAGACGGGGTATTTACAGAAGTTTCCCCCGGGCATTTTGTATTGCAAAAGGAGGAAACGGTATGAGAAAAAATCCTTTTGCGTACTTTGGCAAAAAACTGCTCATATTCCTGGTGAGTATTTTTATTTTGTCCACCGCCGTGTTCTACATCTCCCGGCTTGCCCCCGGCGATCCGCTGATGAGCTATTACGGCGAGCGTGTGGAAAAAATGACAGAGGCAGAAAAAGATGATGCCCGGGAAAAGCTGGGTCTGAATGACCCCATTCATATCCAGTACCTGCGCTGGCTGGAAAATGCCGCCAAAGGCGATTTCGGTATTTCCTACAAGCACAAGCAGCCGGTGACCACCGTGATCGGTCAGCGGCTGGGCAACACCTTGCTTTTGGGCGGTGTTGGCTTTTTGCTGACCTTTTTGGGCGCATTGGGTTTGGGTGTTCTCTGCGCATGGCAGGAGGATAAGTGGCTGGATCGGGTGCTGTGCAAAGGTGGCACGCTGATTAGCTGTATTCCGGAATTTTGGCTGTCGCTGGTGCTGATCCTGATATTTGCCGTGACCCTGCACTGGCTGCCCAGCTCCGGCGCATACGATGTGGGGCATAAAGGCGACATAGTGAACCGGCTTTGGCATCTGATTTTGCCTTTGACGGTTGTAGTGGTACAGCATTTGTGGTATTATGCCTATATGATCCGCAACAAGCTGCTGGAGGAGACCCGGGCAGACTATGTGCTGCTGGGCAAGTCCAAGGGCCTTTCCAACAAGCAGATCCTGCTGAAGCATTGTCTGCGCAACGTGATGCCTGCCTACATCAGCCTGATGGCGATTTCCGTGCCCCATATTATCGGCGGCACATACATCGTGGAAGCCGTATTCAGCTACCCCGGTATCGGTGCGCTGTCCTACGAAAGCGCCCGGTATCACGACTATAATCTGCTAATGCTGCTGTGTCTGATCACCGGTATTCTGGTGATTTTCTCCAACATGGTTGGCGGCATCATCAACGAGCATATCGACCCCCGGATCAAGGCTGCCGAGGTAGTGGAAACAACGGAGGTGGATAGCTTATGACAGACAAGCAACTGTTTACCATGGTGGGCATCCGCCCCCAACCCGCCGCCCCGGCAAAGAAGCTGCGCCGCCGGTCTGATTTCCCCTGGCTTTCCGTGATTGGGTTGGGCATCATCACCTTGTGCTGCCTCTTTGCGGAAGTGCTGATGACCAAAGATCCCAGTTACTTGGATTTAGGCAACTATAACACAGCGCCCAACGGCGAATTTCTGTTCGGTACGGACACCTTGGGACGGGATATTTTCTCCGGCATTTTGTACGGCGGACGGATCTCCCTGACCATCGGCTTTCTTGCCACATTGATTTCTACAGCCATCGCCGTGGTCTACGGCTCTGTCAGCGGCACAGCGCCCACTTGGCTGGACACGCTGATGATGCGTTTTACGGAGATTTTCCTCTCCGTGCCGGGTCTTTTGCTGGTGCTGTTTTTGCAGGCAATTTTCGGGCAAGCCAGCGTGCTGTCCTTGTCTGTGGTCATCGGTGTCACCGGCTGGGCGGGTGTGGCAAAGGTAATCCGCACTGAGGTGCGGCAAATTCGCAGCAGCGAATATGTGCTGGCATCCCGGTGCATGGGCGGAAAGTTTTTCCACATTCTGAAAAGCCACCTTGCCCCCAACTTCATCGCCTCCATTATGTTCATGGTAGTGATGAATGTCCGCAGCGCCATCAGCGCAGAATCCACACTCAGCTTTATGGGCATGGGACTTCCCTTGGAGGTCATCTCCTGGGGCAGCATGCTGTCGCTGGCAGAAAAAGCGCTGCTCACCGGCAGCTGGTGGATCATTCTCATCCCCGGCGCATTTTTGGTGACACTGCTGATATGCCTGACCAACATCGGCAACTATCTGCGCAAATCCGCAAACCGGAAAGAAAGTAATTTGTAAATTCCGCAGGAGGTAATTTTTATGACATTTGCAGAACTGGCAAAATCCCGGTATTCCGTCCGGAAATTCCAAAACCGCCCCATCGAGGACGAAAAAATGGAGCAGATTTTGGCGGCAGGTCATGTTGCGCCCACCGCTTGCAACTATCAGCCCCAAAAAATTTACATTGCCAAAAGCGAGGATGCCCGGAAAAAGCTGGCATCCGTCTGCCCCTGCACTTTTGATGCCCCGGTGATCATGGTGATTTGCTATGACCGTGACCGGAACGCAAAAAACCGTCTCACTCCCGGCTATATGTTCGGCGAGACCGACGCTGCCATTGTCTGCACCCACATGATGCTGCAGGCATGGGAGCTGGGCATCGGCTCTTGCTGGGTCGGCTGGTTCAATGCCCAGCAGGTGTCCGAGATTTTAGGTCTGCCGGAGAATGTCACCGTGGCTGCGCTGCTGCCTATGGGTTATCCTGCAGAGGATGCCGCTCCGCTGCATCTGCACAGCAAATTCCGTGCGCCGGAGGATATTGTAACGGAAATCTGATGCCGTACGTGTGCGCAGCAAAGTGCTGCGCACACTTTTTACCGATGGCGCCGGGAAATATGCCGTTGAGCCACATTCGCAACATTTTTGATTTCGCTATGCTACAATAGCGCTGTAGGAGGTGATTGGATGCAATTTAAGCTGATCATTGACAAAACAAAAGAGGAGGAAGTGGTGGTCACCGCACACCGGCGCACCGAACTGACTGACCAGATCGAAGCGCTGATCCTGCAAGGTGTCGGCAAGGACCGCATCCCCGGCTACACCGAGGATGAGATCAAGATACTCCACATCCCCCAGATCGTATGCATTACTGTGCTGGACGGCAAAACCTATGCCATTGACGCGCAAAACAAGCAATATCGGCTGAAACAAAGGCTCTATGAACTGGAGACGCAGCTGCCGGCATCTTTCATCCGTATCAACAAAAGCGCATTGGCAAACGAAGCCCAGCTGGATCGCTTTGTAGTCACTTACAGTGGTGCGGTGGATGCCGTATTCAAAGGCGGCTACCGGGAATATGTTTCCCGGCGATGCTTTGCGCAAATCAAAAGGAGGTTTGAAACAAGATGAAAACATTTTGGAAAGCGTTTCTGTTTCGCGGTCTGATCTGCGCAGCCGGTGGACCGATGGTGCTGGCAGTTATTTACGGCATTTTAAGCGCCACCGGTGAGGTGATGCAAGTGGCTACCGGCGAAGTGTGTCTTGCTATTGTGACCATCACCCTGCTGGCCTTTGGCGTAGCAGGCATGACCGCCATCTATCAGGTAGAAAAGCTGCCCCTAGGTACCATGATTTTGCTCCACGGCGGGGCGCTGTATCTCGTGTATCTGCTCACATATCTGCTCAACGGCTGGCTGCAAAAGTCCCTGCTCCCCATTTTGGTGTTCACCGGCATTTTCCTTGCCGGCTACGCAGTGATCTGGCTGATCATCTACGCAGTAAACAAAGCCCACACCGAAAAGCTGAACAAGCTGCTCAAGCAATAAACAAAGTGCGTTGTCTTTTGACAACGCACTTTTTATTACCATATAAAGGGAATCAGTCTATAGCGGACTTTTTGCTTATATTCGCTGTAGCCGGGCAGCTCCCGGGTCAGCAGTTCCTCCTCGTCTTTCAGCCGGACGACGATAATTGCCGGATAAAAGGCAAAGGGGATCAGCGCATACCAAGAACCCAGCACCAGCGGGATCACCATAAACAGCAAAATCGTCACAGCATACATAGGGTGACGGACGATGCCGTACAAACCGGTGTCTACCACCGTCTGTCCCTGCTCTACTTTCACCGTACGGCTCAGATATGCGTTTTCACGCATTACCTCGGCATACAAGCCGTAGGCTGCAAGAAACAGCGCTGCACCCAGGATGACCACCCAGCCGGGCATCTGCGACCAGCCGAACCGAAAGTCCAGTCCTGCCACCACAAAGCCGCCAATAAACATCAGCCCCGAAAATGCCAGCACGCCTTTTTGTGTGCTTTGCTTTTCCTTGGCATCCAGCCGCTTTTTCAGAAATTCCGGAGACTTAAAAAGCATCACAAACCCGGCAATCAGCATGGGCACGAATAAGATGCCCACCAGCAGCCAGCCGTTTGCATAAGCCAGCGTGCCTGCCGGCAGGAAAATCAGCAAACCCACCAGCAGCAATCCGCAGGTAAACTTGATCAAAGCCTCTGCAAGCAGCTTCATACAGCGTCCTCCACGGTTTCCAGATAATAGCTCACCGGTCGAAAACCGTCGTTGCAGCTGAGCATCGCCGAATGGGGATTTTTCATCCAACCGTCATAGAAGTTGCCGCCACCCTGCGCCAAAGTTTTGACAAAAGGTGCGATACCCTCCCATGCCGCATTGCAGAAATTTGCCGGCTTTTGGGCATTTTCCGACACCCAAACCATGCCCATCTCCACCTCGCAGGCATGCTCGATGGGGTTTTCAAATTGCGCCATCAAATCAGGATATGTACTGCGCCGCATGGCGGTAATTTTCACTTTTTTCATAGACTCACCTCTTTACACCATTATAGCATTTTCATTTTTGAATTGCAATTACAAGAAAAATGATATAAAATGAGAGCAAATCACCACAGGAGGGTCATTATGAAAGAATACGAAATCATGTGTAAATTCCTCAACGGCTGCGCCGGCCCTGCCCATCCCATTACCACTTTTGCGGAAGCGGAGCTTGCAGACCCCGACGACTATATACGGGCAAAGCACGGCAAGGACTTTGATAAATTCCAAAAAGAAGTCACCCCCAGCGGGCAGGTCATCTACACCTTCCGGGATACCGTTACCTACATTTACGAATTTACGGAAATATAAAATAAGGGACACCCTGTGGGGTGTCCCTTGTTTTATACCCATGTCAGAAAAACAATTTGCGCTCGATGATCTCACGGGCATAGCTATTGATTGCCAGATAAATAAGAATACCTCCCAACACGCATAATGCAGCCAGCGGATACACCGACCAGCCGATAAAGGCGATTGCAAAGGTATTTGCCAGCAATGCTTCAATCAGCAAAAGCCATGCGCCCAAACCCATCAGGGCGCCGCCAAAGATGTACAAACGCCCACGCCGGATATAGCGCACAAGGGTCACAACGGCGCAGACGATCAGCGCCAGCACCGCCGTCACCGGCAGGGCAAAGCCAACGAACCAGCCGCCCTTGGTTGCAAGATCGATATACATCAGATACAGCGCAACCGCCGCAAAATCGCAAGGGGCAAATATTACCGGGTTGGGTTTTTGAAACCACATGGGCAGCGCAAGGACAATATAGCTCACTGCCAAACCGCCGGCAACATAGCCAAACCACTCCAGCCGACCGTCCCACTGCAGATCTGCATATAGGCTGATAAACAGCGGGATCAGAAACAGAAATATGATCACACCGCTTAACCCCCGTCTGCCGGAGCCGGCTTTGGGCATCTTATTGCCGGGATATAAAGGCTGGGCTGTGGGTTGAGTCATCTCCGGGTGAAACACCACCGTATCACAAAGGGGGCATTTGCGTTCCGTATCCCCCAGCTGAACGCCGCATTTTATACAATACACCGCCACTCACCTCTCATTTTGATTACTTTCCACCATCACGGGAACACCCTGCTGCTGCAACACCGCGTAAAAATGGCGTTCCAGTTCCGGCTCCTGAATTTTACGAATGAAGTTAATATACACCGTATCCCCAAAAGACAGCATGCCGCAATTATAGGGTGCAGCTGACTGCACACCCAAAACAAAATCAAACCGCTGAATATAGCCTGCCATCACTTCCGGCACTTTCACCTGACCCAGATTGGACAGCGACAGACAAGACTTGCGCTCGCCCACACTGTCAAACACCGCTCTCATCACCAGATTCTTAATGGGCAGCGGGATCAGCCGCACCAGGTGGCTGCGCTCGTATTTCACATTGGTGGCGATCACCTGGCTCATACACTTTGCCGTAAAGTCCGTACCCATCTTATGCCGAACGATGTTGCAGATCTCCTCAAAGGCATATTCTCCCAGCCGGGGATCTAATTCCGGAATGGTGTACATGACGAAATTGCGCAAGGTTTTGCTGGGGAACAGATTGCGCAGATTGATGGGGATCAGTAATTTAATGTGTTTTTTCCGGCGATGACGGGGTGTTTTTTCCGCCTGCAGATTCAATAGCGCCTGCATCATCACTGCGCTCATAAACATGGTCAACGTCGCATCGTACTTGTGCGCCGCTGCCAGCGCTTCCTGCACCGGAATTTGAAAACATGTCAGCTGCAAAAAGCCGTCCTTTGGGGGTGTGCCATACAGCCGCCAGGCATCGGTCGCCTTCCGGGAGGCCTCCACTGCGCCTGCATACTTGGGAAAGCTGTCCTCCAGCTCCTCCCGGCTGGGGGGCACAGTGCGATCTACCACTCCATGTTCATGGGGAACGGTAATGCCGTACTTGCGCTCCAAATACTCCGCCAGCAGATTTTTCAGAAAGACCAGTGCGCCGTTGCCGTCGGTCAACGCATGGAAAAACTCCACGGCGATCCGATTACGGTATACAATCACACGGAAGGCGCACCGGCGCATCTCCCGGTTATCCATATATCCCAAAGGATAGCTATACTCCTCCCGAATCTCCGGGGCGGCTGCCACCTGCTGCAGGTAATACCAGAAAGCGCCCTTGCGCAGCCGTGCGGCGATAGAGGGAAACCGCTTCACCACCACCTCCAGCGCACTGCGCAGAACCGCCACATCCACATTCTCATGGAGTGTCACAGACTGGCGAAACAGATTGCTCCAATTTTTCCGCCGGGACGCAGGATAAATTTTCGCAGCGTTATCCAGCCTGACCCAGTGCAGATTTCTTTTATTGTTACCCATAGGCAAAATTCCTTATGAAATCAAAATCGGTTTGCGTTTATCTGACCGTATATTACCACAAGAACGCGCTTTATGCTATCTACCCTTAAAAATCTCCACTCTCCCGGTGGTAGAATCTGCTTTGCCGGTGTTTCTACCCTTGCGATTCGAGTCCGCTTCCAACAAAGAATAAATCCCATAGTGAATGATACATTCACTATGGGATTTATTGGTGCCGGTGGCCGGACTCGAACCGGCACGATGTCGCCATCGGTGGATTTTGAGTCCACTACGTCTACCAATTCCATCACACCGGCAGGTGCTAGGTTAGTATACAACATCTTTTTCAAAATAGCAAGAGGAAATTATACTTCCCAGCAAGGTATTTTTCTGTTATACTACCATAAGAGGTGAGTCTATGGAGATTTTGTTTCAGGATGGGGATATTGTCGTCTGCGTCAAGCCCGTGGGGCTGGATGCGGAGCACGATATGCCCGGCCGGTTAAAAGAACAGCTGGGCGGCGAAATATATGCCTTGCACCGGCTGGATCAGAACGTGGGCGGTGTAATGTTATATGCACGCACCAAGTCTGCCGCCGCCAGTTTTTCCAAGCTGATCCAGCAAGGGGAAATCGTGAAAGAATATATGGCGCAAGTCCACGGAAAGCTCCCGGAGCAAGGCGACTGGGAGGATCTGCTGTTCAAGGACAGCCGCAGAAATAAGGTCTTTGTGGTAAAGCGGCAGCGCAACGGTGTAAAAGCAGCCAGATTAACGTTCACACGGCTGGCCGGGGGCGACGATTCCCTTGCGCTGATACGGCTATACACCGGCAGAAGCCATCAGATCCGGGTGCAATTTGCCAGCCGTGGCTTTCCCCTTTTTGGCGATCACAAGTACGGCGCACGGGACGATCTGACCGCCCCTATGCTGTGGTCTTACCGGCTGACTTTCCCCTACCGGGGCGAGGTTCGGCAGTATTCTCTGCTGCCGCCTTGGGAAGTTGTGCAAAACATACAAATTTAAGGGTCTAATTTTTACGCACTTCACACTTACTTAATATTTATACCCTTATTTTCTTTAGATTTATAGTTTATAATTCAGGTAGTGGTTTATACCATATTGCTTTTTCATTTTCTAACCTCTCTCTTTTCGTGGAAAAACCGGTATCGTCTGGTCAACGATACCGGTTTTTTCTATGCAAAAACCACGTCGGTTTACCGACGGCGTTTTGTCTTAGTAATTCTCAGCGTTGATCTCGAAGTATGCCTTGGGGTGTGCGCAGGTGGGGCACAGCTCGGGTGCCTTGGTGCCAACTACGATATGACCGCAGTTACGGCACTCCCAGATCTTGACCTCGCTCTTTTCAAAGACCTGCATGGTCTGCACATTCTCCAGCAGCTTGCGGTAACGCTCCTCGTGGTGCTTTTCAATGGCAGCAACCATGCGGAACTTGGCAGCCAGCTCCTTGAAGCCTTCCTTCTCCGCAGTTTCTGCGAAGCCGGCATACATGTCGGTCCACTCGTAGTTCTCGCCCTCGGCGGCATGCTGCAGGTTCTGTGCGGTATCGCCGATGCCCTCCAGCTCTTTGAACCACAGCTTTGCGTGTTCCTTTTCATTATCGGCAGTTTTCTGGAACAGAGCAGCAATCTGCTCGAAGCCCTCCTTCTTTGCCTTGGATGCAAAGTAGGTGTACTTGTTCCGTGCCTCGGACTCGCCGGAGAATGCTGCCATCAGGTTTTTCTCGGTCTGTGTGCCGGCATATTTGTTTGCCATAGGTATCTCCTCCTGAATGTATAATTTATGATTTCACTATATCACATTTTTTTCATTTTTCAAGTGTCTTAATTCAAAAGAAATACACCCAAATTCAGGTAGCCGGCAAAGGTGACCCAAAGGATATACGGCAGCAGCAGATCCGCTGTTTTTTCATTAATTTTTGCAAACGCGTGCATAGTCAGATAGATCAGCACCCACAGCGCCACCAGCACCAAAAATGCCAACAAATACAAGCTCAAACCAAAGAATACCAGCGGCCAAACAAAGTTCAGCGCCAGCTGCGCTCCGTACAGAGTCAGCGCCCGGCGAATCTTATCCTCCTCCGCCCCGGAGGTGAGAATCCGGTAAGCGGCATAGCCCATCAGCAGATATAAAATCGTCCACACTACGGGAAACAGCCATCCCGGTGGGGACAGCGGTGGCTGATTCAATGCCCCGTATGCATCCATTCCGCTGCCGGAGATCCAAGCAGACAAGCCGCCCACCGCCAAAGGAATAGCTAGACATATCAATAATTTTTTCCAATCGATTTTCATAATAACGCCTCCTTGGGGTCATTATGAAATATTGTCCGTAGGCTTATCCATCGAAATTCGTCTTGCAGAAAATCTATTTTTCCTTTATAATGGAAAAAGAAAGGTGGCGATGCTATGAAATCCAAGGTATATTTTTCCCCTGTGATCACACCGCAGACTGTATTAAAGCTATATCAACAGCTGCAGACCGAACTTCCCGGCAATATTGCCATTAAGGTACACTCCGGCGAGCCGGGCAATCAGAATTTCCTGCGCCCTGACTTTTGGAGACCGGTGATCGACTTTGTGGGCGGCACCATTGTGGAGTGCAACACCGCCTATCAGGGCGGACGGGACACCACCGAACGGCACTTGCAGACATTCAAATCCCACGGTTGGGACAGCTTCCCTATCGACCTGTTGGATGCGGAAGGCCCAGATCTGGCGCTGGACATTCCCTCCGGCAAGCAGATCAAAAAGAACTATGTGGGCAAGGACATCGCCGCTTATGACAGCGCACTGATCTTATCCCATTTCAAGGGTCATCCCATGGGTGGCTACGGTGGCGCTATCAAGCAGTTGTCCATCGGCTTTGCCTCCTCCTACGGCAAAAAGTACATCCACGGCGTAGGCGATCCCGAGAATTTCTGGGATGCTGATCGCAATCAGTTTTTGGAGGCCATGGCAGATGCCGCCAGCTCTGTTATCCAGCATTTTAATGGGCAGCTGGCATACATCAATGTAATGAAAAATATGAGCGTGGACTGTGACTGCTGCGCCGTGGCAGAAGACCCCTGCATTGCCGACATTGGCATTCTGGCATCTGTAGACCCGGTAGCCATCGATCAGGCTTGCGTAGACCTTGTCTACAACTGCAGCGACCCCAACAAGGATCATCTGATCCAGCGCATCGAGAGCCGAAACGGTATCCATACCATTGAAGCTGCGGCTGCCCTTGACTTGGGCAATCGGGAATATGAATTGATCAGACTATGATGATAAGAAAACCCGGACTGGTATCAGTCCGGGTTTATTTTACAGATCAAGCTGCCTGAGAATGTCCGCCTTGGGACGGTAGCCTAACAGCTGGGTGATCTTTTGACCGTTTTCCATCAGCACCAGCGTGGGAATGCTGGAAATGCCGAACCGGATCGCCAGCTCACGCTCCTCGTCCACATCAATTTTACCCACGGTGATATGCTCGTTCTCCTGAGCGATCTCCTCGATTGCCGGAGCGATCATCTGACACGGACCGCACCAAGTTGCCCAAAAGTCCAGCAGTACCTTTCCCTCTGCCTTCAGCACCATCTCGTCAAAATTTTCTTTCGTAATTTTTACAACAGACATATTGCACACTCCTTTGCGGTATGATATGGTTATATTATACCCCAAAATTCCCCAAAAGGCAAGGTGATACCATGGCACAATGTACCGGAAATTGCGGCAGCTGCGGCGGCTGCGGCAGATCCTTATCTCTGACCCCCGGCGAACTGCATTTTCTCAAAACACTGGGACAAATTCCTTTTCTGCCGGTAGCACGCAAACCCGGCGATATGATCCCCATTTATCTGGAGGATAATGCATACACCAAAGACGAATACAGCATGATTCTGCAAATGCTGGAACGCAAAGAGCTGATCGACATTGATTACGGCTATCCCTTGTCCAATTACGACATGTCCGCCTATGACGGCTACCCGGTACATGGCAGCATCGCCCTGACCAACCGTGGACAAAAAGTACTGGACACGCTGGAAGTACAAGGTGTGCAGGAGGATTAACCTTATTGTCGTTCCGAGCATAGCCGAGGAATCTACGCACTGAAAAACTGTTTAGCAGTAACGGTGATGCGTAGATCCTTCGACTCGCTATGCTCGCTCAGGATGACAGGATTTGAGAATGTTTGAAAATACCGCCCCGGTCACACGACCGGGGCGATTTGTTTTACATTTTTTCCGGGGCGGAGAAGCCAAGTAAGTCGATACACTGTTCCAGCACATTCTTGGCAAGACCGATCAGGGCGATGTAGCCTGCCTTCAGGCTCTCGTCCTCCTCGGAGAGGATACGGGTCTCGTGGTAGAACTTGTTGACTGCGCCTGCCAGCTCGTAGATATAAGCGCAGACCAGGTTGGGACTTGCGCTGCTGAGCGCCGCCTCCAGGGTGGGCGCAAACTTGGTGATCGCCAACATCAGATCCTTGGCATAGATGTTGGCTGCCGGCTGAATGGTCAGATTCTCCCATGCGCCGTACTTTGCCAAAATGGACTTGATACGAACGATGGTGTACAGGATATACGGACCGGTATTGCCCTCAAATGCAGCAAAGCGATCCATATCGAACACGTAGTCCTTGGTGGGCTGGTTGGAAAGGTCGCCGTACTTCAGCGCCGCCATGGCGATCTTACGAGTGGTTTCCTCCACCTCACTGTCGGCAACGACCTTATTCTCCACGACCTTTGCCCGGACAAAGTCGGTCATTTCCTTGATCAGCACTTCCAGCCGCATGACGCCGCCCTCACGGGTCTTAAACGGCTTGCCGTCTGCGCCGTTCATTGTGCCGAAGCCAAGGTGTTCCACCTGGTAATCCTCAGGTATAATGCCGCCCTTCTTGGCAGCACGGAACACCTGCTCGAAGTGCAGGCTCTGACGCTTATCGGTGATGTAGAACATCCGGTCAGGCTTGAAGTCGTGCATACGCTGCACCATGGTTGCCAGGTCGGTGGTAGCGTAAATGGCAGAGCCGTCAGACTTGACCAGAATGCAGGGCGGTACTTCTTTCTTATCGTCCTCTTTTGCCACGGGAATGACCCATGCACCCTCGGACTGGACAGCGACACCCTTGGCTTTCAAATCCGCAACCATGTCAGGAATAAAGGGATCGGCATCGCTCTCGCCCAGCCAAGCCTCAAAATGGACGTTCAGGTTATCGTAGATCTTGCGCATATCCGCAAGGGACAACCGCATGATATGCTGCCACAGCGCCCGGTAGCCGGGTCTGCCCTGCTGCAGCTCATAGGTGGCGATGTGCGCCTTTTCCGCAAAGACTTCGTCGTCCTTTTTCTTGGCAGAGGCAGCAGGATAGATCTCCTCCAGCTCTGTGATGGTAAAGGGCGCTTCCTCCGGGTACGGGCCGGTAAAGCTCTGGTCAAAATAACACAGATCCGGCTGACGCTCCTGCAGTTCGGAAATGATCAGGCCCATCTGCAGACCCCAGTCGCCCAGGTGGATATCGCCGATGGCATTGTAGCCAAAGAACTTAAACAGCCGCTTGATGGACTCGCCGATAATGGCGCTGCGCAGATGTCCAATGTGCAAAGGCTTTGCCACATTCGGGCCGCCGTAGTCCACTACCACCGTCTTGCCGGCGCCGGACTTTTCCACGCCGAAATCCGGTGCGGTACGCATCTGCTCCAGATAATTCTGTAAAAATGTATCAGAAAGCTTTAGGTTGATAAAGCCGGGCATCACTGCCTCGATCATAGAAAAATCGTCGGCATTGAGCTTTTCAGCCACGGCATTGGCGATCTGAATAGGGGCGCACTTATACTGCTTGGCAGCTGCCAGCGCACCGTTACACTGATACTCACACAGATCCGGGCGGTTGGACACCGTCACTCTGCCAAAAGCGGCATCATAACCGGCATCCACAAATGCCTGCTGCATCTTTTCAGAAATAATATCAAGAATCTTTTTCATAGGTTTTCACTCCTATACCCTGTCATCCCGAGCGCAGCCGAGGGATCTACGCACCTCAGCACGGAATGCAGCGTGTTTATTTTTCCCAGTCTGCAGACAGATCCGTCCAGCCGGGATTATAATTGCTGATAAGCACATTTTTCTTTTCCCGTCGCCAGCTTTTTAACTGCTTTTCACGAGAAATTGCGCTATGCACATCGCCGGTGTTTTCAAAATATACCAGCTTATGAACATTGTATTGCTTTGTAAAACCATCTACCAATCCGTTGCGATGTTCGTAAAGGCGCTTTTGTAAATTTCCGGTTACGCCAATATACAGCACGGAATCATCCCAATTCGAAAGGATATACACATAGTACATAAGTTTCTCCTTTCTGAAGTGCCAAGATCCCTCGGCTACGCTCGGGATGACAAGGATTGGGGGTTATTGGTTGTTCTTTACCCATTCCAGGTAGTCATCGTAAGTGCCGTAGCGGTCGACGATGGTGCCGTCAGGTTGGAAGGCGATGACACGGTTACAGGTAGAGGTCAGCATTTCGTGGTCGTGGGATGCCAGCAGCACAACGCCGTTGAATGCTTCCAGACCCTTGTTCACTGCCTGAATGGACTCCATATCCAAGTGGTTGGTAGGCTGGTCAAGCAGCACCACGTTAGCACCGGAGAGCATCATCTTACTGAGCATGCAGCGCACTTTCTCTCCACCGGAGAGCACATTGACCTTCTTGAACACGTCCTCGTTAGAGAACAGCATTCTGCCAAGGAAGCCACGCAGGTACACATCGTCCTTCTTGACAGAGTACTGCCGCAGCCAGTCCACCAGCTCCAGCTCGTTTCCGTCGAAATACTCGGAGTTGTCCTTGGGCAGGTAGCTGCGGATGGTGGAGATGCCCCACTTAACGCTGCCCTCGTCGGGCTCCAGCTCGCCCATGAGCACCTTGAACAGCGCCGTCTGCGCCAGCTCGTTTTCACCCACGAAAGCGATCTTATCGTTCTTGCCCACAGAGAAATAGACCTTGTCCAGCAGCTTCACACCGTCCACGGTAACGGACACATCGTTGACCGTCAGAATATCCTTGCCCAACTCCCGCTCGGGCATAAAGCCCACAAAAGGATAGCGCCGAGTGGAACAAGGCATCTCCTCCACCGTCAGCTTGTCCAGCAGCTTCCGGCGGGCAGTTGCCTGCTTAGCCTTACTCTTGTTGGCGGAGAAGCGCTGAATAAACAGCTGCAGCTCCTCGATCTTTTCCTGGTTTTTCTTATTTTTGTTGCGGATCATAGCCTGCACCATCTGGCTGGACTCGTACCAGAAGTCGTAGTTACCCACATACATCTTGATCTTGCCGTAGTCGATGTCCACAGTGTGGGTGCAGACGGTATTCAGGAAGTGGCGGTCGTGGGAAACGGCGATGACCATGCCCTGGAAGTCCAGCAGGAAGTCCTCCAGCCAGTTGATAGCTTCAATGTCCAGGTTGTTGGTAGGCTCGTCCAGCATAACGATGTCCGGGTTGCCGAACAGCGCCTGCGCCAGCAGCACCTTCACCTTCAGACGGGGGTCGGTAGCGCCCATGAGATCGTAGTGCATCTCTGTGCCGATACCCAGACCCTGCAGCAGACGGGATGCATCACTCTCTGCCTCCCAGCCGTCCATCTCCGCAAACTCGATCTCCAGCTCAGAGGCGCGGATGCCGTCCTCGTCGGAGAAATCCGGCTTCTCGTAGATGGCATCCTTTTCCTTCATAATATCGTACAGCCGCTGGTTGCCCATAATGACGGTGTCCATAATGGTATACTCGTCGTAGGCGTTCTGGTTCTGCTTCAGCACGGAAACACGCTTGTCCGGATCGATGTGGATCTCACCGCTGGTGGATTCCAGCTCACCGGTGAGCAGACGCAGGAAGGTAGACTTACCTGCGCCATTTGCGCCGATAATACCATAGCAGTTGCCGGGCAAAAACTGCAGATCCACATGCTGGAACAGCCACTGGCCGCCAAACTGCATACCTAAATTACTAACTGTGATCATTTCCTTGCTCCTTATCGCTTCATTAATACGCAATTGCACAATTTTCCTAACCCTTGTCATCCTGAGCGACCCTTCGCATAGTCGAAGGGGAGTCGAAGGATCTACGCATTACCCACACTGCATAGTGCCGATTCGGCAGGTAGATTCCTCGATTGCGCTTCGCTCCACTCGGAATGACAAAGTTTGTGGTAATTTGCGTTCACCTGCCAAATCAGAAAATGTGCGCATACTCATACATTGTAATGATACCACAATTTCCCCCGGATTCAAAGCACTTTTTTCCATTTCTGGGGCTTAAAAAAGAAAAACAGCGCCGATTTCCTCGGCGCTGTAGGTTATTCGTTAAAAAATAGCAGCGAATACCAGGTGATGATGGTATTGCTATATACGAAATCCAGTCCGTTTTCCTCCAGGGTGGGAATGAGATTGATGCCGTGGCTCTCCACGCAGGGGTGCATCCGTCCGGGCATCCGGCAGGGCAAGCCATCCTCAATGGCGCAGCGCTCACAAACGGCGCATGCCTCGGTGGACAGTATGTAAGGCTCGACCCCCTGCTGACGGAGCAGATCACGCACCTGATGGGTGATGGCTTCGTGTTCCGGGCGGGTTTTCAGCGCCTCCTCTATGTTGGCAATATCCTCGGTTTCCGTAATCGTACCCACCACCAGGCAACTGTTATAGCTGCGGCACTTGGCGGCGCACTCCGCCACCGTACCCGTGCCGGGCGGACATGCCCAGGTCTTGCCGTACATGGGACATTCATGCTCGCAGATCCAGCGGATGCGGTCGGAAAATTCCAAAGTGTTGGGATCTACATAAAAATAAGCGTACAGCGGCAGCTCCAACATCTGCTGCTCCAACAGTTCTTTATCCATCATGCCAGTTCCTCCAGTATTCTTTGGCAACCCTCGTTGATGTCCGCCCAGGTCTGGGTGAAGTCGCCGGTGTACCAAGGGTCAGCCACATCCCGGTCAAGAAACGGACGGAATTTGGTTTCCCCGGGGAAAAGCTGATTCAGGTATCGCAGATTGGAGCGATCCATGTAGAAAATATGGTCAAATTTTTCCACATCTGCCCGGGTGATCTGCCGGGCGCGGTGACCGTCGCAGGCAACCCCATGGCGATTCATCTCCCGCTTAGCCGGGGGATACACCGGATTGCCCAGTTCCTCCCGACTCACCGCCACCGACGCAATTTCAAATCGATCAGCGACGCCAGCCTTATTCACCATGTCCTGCAGAACATACTGTCCCATAGGACTTCTGCAAATATTGCCGTGGCAGACAAACATTATTTTTATCATTAAAAAAATCTCCAATCTATGCAAATTTATGCCAAAATATGCCGTGTTTACTACCATAATCAAGAATTTAGGTGGTTTTCGTATTTTTTGTCGTTTGGCATATGTCGGCACAACTTGGCATAACTTTGATTTCAAAAGTAGTAAAAAAGGTAGTAAAATCGAAAAAATATTCAATTTTACTACCCGAGAAATTTAGGCTGTTTTTGTTACTTTTAAGCCAAGTTCCTTTTGGGACATTTGCAGTTCTAAGCGTTTTAATTCATCACGCGCATTTTCAAGACCTAAATGTGTATAGGTGTTCATTGTAACACCTATTTCAGAATGACCCATAAGATATTGCAAGGTTTTTGGTGTCATTCCGTTTATCGCCTTGTTAGTGCAGTAGGTATGCCTACAGACATGCGGTGTGATTTTTGGAAGTTCTTCCTTGTAAATTTTGTTATGCTTTTCGACGATATGTTGAAAATACTTTTCCCAATGCATAGCAACCATTGGACGCTCGTCCTTATCAAAATACAAGAAACCCGAATAGCCATCAATAACAGGCTCAACCTTTGGTGGTTTGCGATTTGCAAGTATTCTCTTAAAGCACTTGTAAACCTCGTCTTCCATAGGTAGTTGTCTAATTCCCGCTTCAGTTTTTGGGGTTTCGATATATTTTGTTCCGTCACTTTTTCGTTGAAGTTGGTGGTTGACGTTGATAACCCTGTTTTCCATATCCAAGTCATTAACAGTCAAACCAACAAATTCCGAAATTCGCAATCCCGTGTGAAACAAGATATAAATGCCGTCATAGTATTTGCTGAAGTGCTTGTCTGCCTTGACAAATTCGAGGAATTTTCGCATTTGCCCCTTTTCTATGGCATTCCTTTTAACCGAATCATTGATTAGAACTTTTGATAATTCAAAATTAAACGGATTTTTCCTAATCAAATCATCCTCAACCGCCATAGCAAAGGCAGGGCGAAGAACACCGCGAACAGTATGAATGGAACTATAACTGCGCTTATCCTTTCTTTGTAAGTCTTTTATGAAGTCTCTTGCGGTAGTGCAACGGACATCTTTTATAGCCAATTGAGAAAAAGGCTTTTTGGATAGGATATTTACAACAGTTTTATATCCTGCCTCGGTGGTGGGCTTGACAAGACCTGATTGCGATTTAATATATTGCTTGACTAACTCCAAAACCGTCATCTTTCCGCCGTCTGTTTGTATGCCGTCATCCAAATCTTTTTGAATTTGGCGTATTTTTTCGCGTAAAGATAGGTCGTATTTTTTACCTGCAGGGACTTCATCCTTTGGGGTGAGCCGCCAAGAATATATGCAATGGGGCTTTTTAAGGGCGTCTAAGTATTTATACATATATCGTCCGTCGGGTCTTTGGCTTTCTCCCTTTTCCAAATTTCTGTTTTTATTATCTTTTCGTTTTTCGCTCATTTTGGCGTTTCTCCTTTCATTGAGAAAGCCCCGAACATGACATTAAGTAGTATAACACAAGTCGGGGCTTTTTGCACTATGTAATTTTAAATTTCTGTTTCGTTATCTAAAAATTTCGCAAACATTTCTCGTTTGATTGTATGTTTATTTCCAATCACAAGTACACAATCACGAAATTTGTATTTTTTAATCATACTGCGCAACGTCTTTTCGCCTATGCCGAAATAGACCGCCGCTTCGGGTACTGTTAAAGAGTATTTTTCGCAAATTCTAACATCAAGATTATTCAATAAATTATCATCCTTTCTATTTTTACAGATAAACCAAGTCCCATTTTTGCCCAAAATGTAAAGGAACTAAATATTCAATTTTCAAAGAACAACGGGTGCTTTTTTAAGCATCCGTTATTTGTTATAGTGAGATTTGGTTTTTTCGGGCGGGGTAAAAATAGAGGAAAATTGTGTTCTATATTAAATATATGAGCAATCGCAAAAATACCGATTGCACCTGCCTTTAGGTAAAAAAGGAAAGTAAGTAGTAGCACATACATCAAGTTATTATTTACCATTGGATGACGACACCAATATAAAAACGCGGTTTGGCACAGCCGATTCAGAGAATGTGCTCGGCGTAGCGTGGCCCAACTGTCGCGCGCTATGTTGGTAAGGGGTTAAAGTCGGAAGCAAAGACCTCATTAAGCCTAACCCGATAAAATCGGTACATTGGTTAAAACTATCCCGAGAGAGAGGCATAGCCACCGCGCTCATGTATGGAGAAGCGCAGGGAATGCACAGACAAACCGAAAGGTTAAGCACGTGGAAATGTGTGGCTTGGCGCGTGTAGAAAGTGTAGTTTATTGTATTTTCAATAAACGTCGGACAGTTTATGAATACGGATACCTCGTTGATACAAGAGTGAGCGGCGTGGCGCTTTTGCCTCTCTGCGCGTATTTTGGGCGGCTTCATTTTTTACTACAGGTGAAGTCTGCCCAAAAGAAGCCGTTGCCTGTTAAAGTGTCCAAGCTCGCAGCGTGGGTGTGCGGCTGGGTGGCGGTTGGTTTGCAGATAGCTGCTTAACCAACTTGCAAAACAACGGCTTCTTTCTGAGGCAAACTTCGATTCAAAAAACATAATGATAACAGCAATCATTGAGAGGAGAGCAGAGGAGAACGGTGCCCCGACGAAGCTCTCCTATAGATTATTATAGTATTAAAAGATAAAGGGTGAGGTTTGAAGCCTCACCCTCTTTCTATGTCATCAAGATCATAGTCGTATTCAATTTCTCTTTCCAAAGGTTCGTGTTCTTGCTCAAAAACGCCAAGTTCTTGTGCTTCAAACTGTGCTTCCCAAGAAGCGCGCAACTGTTCAAAGTTTCTACCCATATAACTGTTAAAGCCGTCTATAATGTGCTTGACCTCACCGTTTTCACCACGAACTTTGGCTTTTTTGATAAACTCAAACATACAGTATTGTATGAATGGTTGCTCTACTTGGTCGGCAAGAACATTGTTCATTTCTTGCAGTTTTTGATTTTTAAAGGTGAGTTTCTTGCACTCTTTACGTAACACCTCAGCTTGTTGTTCAAGACCTTCAATCTCTAATAAATTGGTATTTTTCTTGTATTCTTGCACCGATAAATGCTCTCGGATATTTTCAGGGTCGTGTGTCTCCCCTCGTTCCATACCTCGCGGCTTGCCAACTTGCTCATAAAATTCGTCTTGTCGGCGGCGGTAGTCGGCACGACCACCCATAATATCACGTGCAGACAAACGATTTTGACCGTCATCGCCGTGTATTACGGCGGGAGAAATACAAGCTAAATGGGGTACTTTTTCATCGAAATGAATAACCGCATTCATAACCTTGCCGTATGTTTTTTCGTGGTATGCAAGACAGTCCTTGAAATATGAAACGATTTCTTCCAAACTTTTATCAGCAAACCACTCGGGCGAAGCACCATAAAAGCCCTCAAGGACAACAACGCTGTTTTTCCTTTCTTGGACTTGAGCTTCTTCTAACGCCTTTGTTACTGCTTTGCCCCAATTATCTGCTTTTACCAAAAATATGTTAAAATCGGTAAAATCCCAATTTATGTCCGAAGCGGCAAAATCTCTGCCTTTCTTAAAATCTTCGGAAGTTCGGTTTGCTTCAATCTGCAAACCATAAAGGGCTGAACGTTTACGCTTTTCAACTCTCATTATACAGTATGCCATAGGAATCTCCTTGTTTGAACAATCGGGGGGCGTGTGTTAGACTTTCGCTTTTCGTGTTTTGCCACGAAACCGATAATTCAACCGCTCGACAGTTGCCGTGCCGTTGGTTATCAGTTTCGTTGACACTCGCAAATTTTCCTTGTTGCCGAAAGCGTATATTCGGCACTCGTCAACTTTGCAAGTGTGTCAACACTCCAAGCAAAGTCTAACACACTAGACAAAGCTTTGCTTTGTTCGTTGTGGCAAGGGCTTACCCCTGCACCCCTCAATATTGCTTTTGTTTTACAAAATCAATATAGAACACAAACACCAATACTTTTTGTAATGCAGTGCGTATTGCTATTTGTTGCGAAATATGATATAATCAACTCACCGATAAACTTGAATTTACCGTATTGTGGTTATTTTCGGAAAGAGCAGATATTATGGAATTTAACGAAAAATTACAGGAACTGCGAAAGCAAAAAGGGCTTACCCAAGAAGAACTTGCAGAGGCTCTTTTTGTGTCCCGAACTGCAATTTCAAAATGGGAGTCAGGCAGAGGGTACCCTAATATAGATTCTTTGAAAGCAATTGCAAAGTTTTTCGGGATAACAATTGATGAACTGCTATCTGGTGATGAATTGCTGACCATTGCAGAAGAAGATACCAAGCAAAAAGAAAAACATTTTCGTGACTTGGTATTTGGGTTGCTCGATTGCAGTATCGCAATGTTCTTCTTCCTGCCGTTCTTTGGACAGAAAGTAGATGGAATGTTACAGGAAGTATCCATTTTCTCCCTTAATGAAATTGCACCCTATTTGAGGGCGGCTTATTTTGTTGCTGTAATTGGAATTATAGTATTGGGGATTTTGACCCTTGCTCTGCAAAATTGCAACCAAGTATTTTGGGTGAGAAACAAAAGCAAAGTGTCATTATTATTAAATGCAATCGGGGTACTTCTCTTTATCATTAGTTCACAACCGTATGCTGCCATCTTTCTATTTATCTTCTTGGCAATAAAGGTGTTAATGCTTATTAAATGGCAATGATACGAAAAGTATCATCGTTGTGACACCCCGTTTCTTGTGATTGTTCATACCTTCTCTTAAAATGTGTTTAGGCGAGAGCCAAATACAAAAAAGAGAGGTTTAACAAAATGAAAAAAGAACACAGAAGAAACTTGTTATTTGCAATATGTCTGCTTGTGGCATTTTTGTTATGGACATTGGCAATCCAATTTATTGATGTGCAAGCAATCGGCCCGAGAGAATCAACCGTTGGGTTTGCAATGATTAACCAGTTCGTGCATAACCTTACAGGTGTGAATATGACCCTATATACTATCACGGATTGGCTGGGGTTGGTGCCACTTATGTTTGCGATGGGATTTGCTATCCTCGGTCTTTGTGAGTGGATTAAAAGAAAGCACATCCTGCGAGTTGATTACAGTATCCTTGTTCTTGGCGGATTTTATATTGTCGTGATGGTGGCATATATCCTCTTTGAAACGTTTGTTATAAATTACAGACCAATACTCATTAACGGATATTTAGAAGCATCTTATCCATCGTCAACAACAATGCTCGTAATGTGCGTAATGCCGACTGCTATAATGCAGTTTAATGCCCGTATCAAGAACGGTATTCTCAAACGGTTGGTTGCGTCTGTGATTACCACATTTATTGTTTTTATGGTAATTGGCAGACTTGTTTCGGGTGTGCATTGGTTTACTGATATCGTTGGAGGTGCATTATTAAGTGCAGGACTTGTAATGCTGTATTGCTCCGCTTGTGGACTTGAAAGAAAGGAAAAATTCTAATGAATTATATAAAAAGCGAAAAATATCAAACCCCTGACTTAATGAAGAAAATAATGGGACCTAATCCGTTAAAATTAGAAGAAGAACTTTTAATGGGGCATAAAATCAAAGATGGTGCAGTCGTATGTGATTTGGGAAGTGGTCAAGGTTTG